>DSBM01000123.1 GCA_011049425.1 Candidatus Aminicenantes bacterium | reverse complement strand
CAAAATGGAAGAGAACCCAACTTTTTAACTCTTCAACTTTATTACTAACGGGCTTGCTGGAAAAACTCTTCCACCTCGTCGAGTTCCACGTTCTGGTAGTAGGAATAACCCGTGCCGGCTGGAATCAAGCGGCCCATGGTGACATTTTCCTTGATCCCCCGCAGATGATCTTCCTTGCCGGCGATGGCCGCTTCGGTCAACACCCGGGTGGTCTCCTGGAACGCTGCGGCGGAAAGGAAGCTGTCGTATGCCAGGGCGGCCCGGGAAATGGGCAGCAAAGCTGGTTTCGCCTTGGCGGGGATTCCGCCTTCAGCTTCCACCTTGGCGTTTTCGCGGTCAAAATTCCACTTTTCCACGATTTGTTCAGGAATAAAAATGGTGTCGCCCACGGTTTCGATACGGCGCCACTTGATCATCTGGCGGACAATGATTTCGATGTGCTTGTCGTTGATCTCGACTCCCTGGAGGCGGTAGACATCCTGGATCTCTTTGAGCAGGTATTCAGCCAGTTTCTGTTCACCCAGGACCTCGAGGATATCCGCGGGATTTAAAGGGCCGTCCATCAGGGGCGTTCCGGCGGTGATCTTGTCGCCGTCTCCCACCGTGATGTAGGCGCCTCGGGGAATGGTATGCTCGTCCGGTTTCACAT
Source organism: Candidatus Aminicenantes bacterium (assembly GCA_011049425.1). Taxonomy (NCBI): domain Bacteria; phylum Candidatus Aminicenantota; species Candidatus Aminicenantota bacterium. The sequence goes on along the minus strand of DSBM01000123.1, from coordinate 11,381 downwards.
TGCTGTCAAAGGGGCGGATAATGATCTTGCGCGCCCCTTTAATGACCTTGCCGAATTCCACGATGCCGTCGATCTGGGCCATCTTGGCCGGATTCTTGGGCTTGCGCGCTTCGAAAAGTTCCGTCACCCGCGGCAGGCCGCCGGTGATGTCCTTGGTTTTGGCGAAATCGGAGGGAATCTTTGCCAGGGTGTCGCCGGCGGTCACCTCGTCTCCGTCCTTTACCGATATGTGGGCGTTGACCGGCAGATAGAAACGACGCTTGATGCGGTGGGACTTCTTGTCGCGCACCACGATCTGGGGCTGGAGCTCATCCCTCAGCCGTTCATTCTTGATGTCAATAATGATGGTGGTGATTTTGCCCGTGGTTTCATCGCGATCCTGAACATAGGAAACATTCTCTTCAAGGTCCTTGAACTCCACAATTCCTTCTTCGTTGGTGAGAATGGCGTTGACAAAGGGATCCCACTGCATCAGCAAGTCTCCCTTGGCCACTTTCCGGCTGTCCGCAACCATGACTCTGGAGCCGTAGATGACGGGATACATGGCCCGTTCCCTGCCCTTGGCGTCCACCAACTGGAGCGCACCGATGCGGTTCATGGCGATCATCTCGCCTTCCTTGTCTTTGACCACCATCAGGTCCTTGAAACGCACCACGCCCTCATGTCCTGAATGGAGCTTGGTCTGGCCCTCCGCGCCGGAAGCCACGCCGCCGATGTGGAAGGTGCGCATGGTCAACTGAGTTCCCGGCTCACCAATGGACTGGGCGGCTACGATACCCGCGGCTTCACCCAGCTCGATCAGATTACCGGTGGAAAGGTTGCGACCGTAGCACTTGCGACAGATCCCGGCCTCGGTTTCGCAGGTCAGACCCGAGCGGATCTTGACACGCAGGATACCGGCCTCAACAATCTGGCGGGCCTTTATCTCGTCGACCTCTTCACCGGCAGCCACAATGACACGTTCGGGATCATCGGGATCGTTTACATCCTGTTGGGCGATGCGCCCCAGGATGCGTTCAAGCAAGGGCTCGATCACCTTGCCGTTCTCGATAATAGCGGACACTTCCAGCCCGGCCAGGGTCCCGCAATCCTCTTCCTTGACAACCACTTCAATGGCCGCGTCCACCAGCTTGCGGGTCAGGTAACCGGCTTCAGCCGTTTTCAAAGCGGTGTCCGCCAACCCCTTGCGGGCGCCGTGAGTCGAGATAAAATACTGCAGCACGGGCAACCCTTCCTTGAAGTTGGCGGTAATGGGCGTTTCCAGGATTTCTCCGGAAGGCTTTGCCATCAGGCCGCGCATTCCCGCCAGTTGTTTTAACTGATCCTTGCTGCCCCGCGCCCCGGAATCCGACATCATAAAGATGGGGTTGATACTGTCTCCCTCATAACTCATGCGCTTCATGTTGGCAAACATGATTTCGCGGATCGCGTCCGTGGCTTTGCTCCACTTGTCGATGATGTTGTTGTGACGTTCGCCGGCGGTCATCAGGCCGGAGGAATACATCTTCTCGATCCTTTCCAATTCTTTTTCCGTGCGCTGGATAATGGCCTGCTTTTCGTCCGGCACCACCAGGTCGGAAATGCTGATGGTGAATCCCGCTCGCGTGGCGTACTCAAAGCCCGCCTCTTTGAGGCGGTCAAGGGTCTGCACCGTGGCATCAAAACCCATGTTCTGGTAGATATAATGGACCAGGTTGCTAATGCCTTTCTTTTTCAGCAACCCGTTGATGTAGGGAATGCCTTCGGGCAACAGGTCGTTTAAAATGACACGCCCTGGAGTCGTAACCAGAAGCTGGTTGTCCTTGCGATCAATGGTGGTCATCGGGCAATTGGCGATGTCCTGGGTGTCCAGCATATATGAATCCAGGTTCTTGAGTTCGCCGAAATAGCGCAGGCGGATCATGGCGTTGATATCCACCAGTTTGTGCTCCAGTGCATGCAACACATCTTTGCGCGAGGCGAAAATCATGTGCTCACCTTTCAGGTTGCGCTTGCTGAACGTCATGTAGTAGAAACCAAGCACCATATCCTGGGTGGGAACGGCCAGGGGTTTGCCGTTGGCGGGAGACAGGATGTTATTGGTGGCCAGCATCAGCAGTTGCGATTCCGCCTGGGCCTCCAGAGAGAGGGGGACATGCACGGCCATCTGGTCCCCGTCGAAATCGGCGTTGAAAGCCGGACAAACCAGGGGATGCAGTGTAATGGCGTTTCCCTCCACCAGGCGTGGACGGAATGATTGCACACCCAGGCGATGCAGCGTGGGGGCGCGGTTCAGCATAACCGTATGCTCGCGGATTACTTCAGCCAGGGCGTCCCAGATCTCGTCACGGTTCTCTTCCACCCAGGAGCGCGCCACACGCAAAGTGGTGACCATGCCTTTCTTTTCCAACTTGTTGTAGATAAAAGGTTTAAACAACTCCAAAGCCATCTTTTTGGGCAGGCCGCATTCGTCGAGATGCAGCTTGGGGTCCACCACGATCACGGAGCGGCCGGAATAGTCCACGCGCTTGCCCAGCAGGTTCTGGCGAAAACGTCCCTGCTTGCCTTTCAAGCTGTCCGAAAGGGACTTCAACGGCCTTTTCTGTGAACTCATGTAACTTTTGTTGCGTTTCTGGTTGTCGAACAAGGCGTCCACTGCTTCCTGGAGCATGCGCTTTTCGTTCTTGATAATCAATTCCGGGGCCTTGAGGTCCAGCAATCGTTTCAAGCGGTTGTTGCGGTTGATCACGCGCCGATAGAGGTCGTTCAGATCGGAACTGGCGAAACGCCCGCCATCCAAACGCACCAGCGGGCGCAGGTCCGGCGGTAGTACGGGAATGACATTCATCACCATCCATTCGGGACGATTGAGAGAAAGAAAGAAATCCTCCATGATCTTCAGGCGCCGGGCGAGATTTTTTTTCTTCTGGATGGAGCGCTCCACTTTCAGGCGCGACTTGAGTTCAATGACCTCTTTCTCCAGATCGATGCGGCGCAGCAACTCATGGATGGCATCTGCCCCCATATCGGCCGTAAAAGCGGATTCACCGTACTTGTCCACCAGATCATGATATTCGTCTTCACTGAGTATTTGCTTGAATTTCAAGTCCGGTACATCGCCGGGATCAATTACAATGTAGTTCTCGAAATAGATGATGTGCTCCAGTTCCCTGGCGCTGATTTCAAGGATAACACCGATACGCGAAGGAATCCCTTTAAAGAACCAGATATGGGCCACCCTGGAGTTTAGTTCAATATGCCCCATGCGTTCACGGCGAACCGAAGAGAAAGTGACTTCAACGCCACATTTCTCGCATACGATGCCCTTGTACTTTAATCCTTTGTACTTGCCGCAAAGGCAGCGGAAATCCTGGGTGGGTCCAAAGATCTTGGCGCAGAACAGGCCGTCGCGTTCCGGTTTAAAGGTCCGGTAGTTGATGGTCTCCGGCTTGGTGACCTCACCCGACGACCAGCCGCGGATGATTTCCGGTGAGGACAGACTGATGCGGATCCTGGAGTAATCCATTATGTTGACTTCGCTGCGTTCGTTTTTCATTCGATGCATGGGGACTCCCTATAAAAGCGGCGTTTCCGCCGTTATGCGAGAGCGGCGAAAATCGCCGCCGCGCCGCGCAATTAATTGACCGTACACCCTGTACTTCATCAGGGAATGTTGTCAATGTTCTGCCGCAATCGAGATTCTTCGCTGCGGCCTTCCTTTTTGATTAATTCCACGTTCAAGGCCAGGCTCTTGAGCTCCTTGATCAACACGTTGAAAGACTCCGGAAGGCCGGGCTTGAACTCCATATTGCCCTTCACGATGGCGGAGTAGATCTCGTTGCGTCCACTGATGTTGTCCGACTTAATGGTCAGGATCTCTTGCAGGACATGGGCGGCTCCGTATGCCTCGAAGGCCCACACTTCCATTTCACCTACCCGCTGTCCGCCGAATTGGGCCTTTCCGCCCAGGGGTTGCTGCGTGATCAGCGAATAGGGGCCCGTGGATCGCGCGTGGATTTTATCGTCCACCATGTGTTCCAGTTTCATGATGTACATGTAACCAACGGTAACCTTGTTGGTAAAAGGCTCTCCGGAAAGGCCATCGTACAACACCACTTTGCCGTCCTCAGGCAGGCCGGCTTCACGCATGTACGCCTTGACATCTCTCTCGGTTCCGGAGGTAAAAACGGGGGTTTCGAAATGCAGGTTTAAGACCTTGCCCGCCCAACCCAGCAGCAGTTCATAGATCTGGCCCACGTTCATACGTGACGGAACGCCCAGGGGATTGAGGATGATGTCCAGGGGGGTACCGTCTTCCAGAAAAGGCATATCCTCTTCGGGCAGGATGCGCGAAACCACGCCTTTGTTGCCGTGACGCCCCGCCATCTTGTCTCCGCTTGAAATGCGGCGGTTCACGGCAATCAACACTTTGATAATCTTGATGATGCCGGGGGAGAACTCGTCTCCTTTGCACATCTGGTCGATCTTTTCATTCAGTTCTTTCTCTAAAGCGTTGATATGGAGTTGAGACTTGGATTCGATCTCTTCAATCAGTTTTACCCGTTCCGGTTCCAGGTGTTCAGACAATAGGCGGACGGTTTCACTGCTGATTCCGTTCAGGTGTTCCGCCTTGAGCACGGCGTTCTTTTTCAGCTTGGTGCCGTTCAGGGTGAACGGGTGAATGACCTTGGCACCCTCCAACCGGTTTCTCAACTTGTTGTTGCGCTCCTCTAAAAGGATCTGGCGCTCGTCACTGAAATTGCGGCGCAATTTGGCGGTCTGTTCACTGTCGATTTCATTGGCCCGCGTATCCTTGTCCAGGCCACGACGGGTAAAGATCTTTACATCGATGACCGTGCCTTCGACTCCCGGAGGACAATACAACGAGGTGTCCTTGATTTCCGAGGCCTGTTCGCCGAAAATCGCCCTTAACAACTTTTCTTCCGGGGAAAGCTGGGTTTCCCCTTTGGGCGAGACCTTACCGACCAGGATTTCTCCGGGACGGATCTTGGCCCCGATACGCACGACTCCAGACTCATCCAGATGCCGCAATACGTTTTCGGCAACGCCGGGAATATCCCGCGTGATTTCTTCCTTGCCGAGTTTGGTCTCACGGGCTTCAACCGTTTCTTCCACAATGTAGATGGAGTTGAATACCGAGTCCTTGACCAGCCTCTCACTGAGCAGAATGGCGTCTTCGTAATTGTACCCCCGCCAGGGCAAAAAGGCGGCCAGGATGTTGCGCCCGAGCGCCATTTCTCCCCGTTCGGAAGCGGGCCCATCCGCCAGGATCTGCCCGGCTTCCACGCGGTCACCCACCTTGACCAGGGGCCTCTGGTTGATGAGGGTGTTCTGGTTGGAACGACGGTACTTTTTCAATTCGTAAAGATCGGCGCTGATATCGGAAAAATCGAGTTGCGCTTCCCGGCTTTCGTCGGTCTTGATGATAATGCGTTCCGCGTCGGCGTTCATTACCACTCCGGAACGTTTGCATACCACGTCCACGCCGGAATCCTTGATCAACTTGTGTTCCATGCCCGTGCCCACTATGGGCGCCTTGGGATTGACCAGGGGAACGGCCTGGCGTTGCATGTTGGATCCCATCAGCGCGCGGTTGGCGTCATCGTGTTCCAGAAAGGGGATCAGGGCGGCTGAGACCGAGACAACCTGGTTGGGCGAGATATCCATATAGTCGATCTCTTCGGGAGGTACGAAAATGGGTTCACTGCCCCGGCGTGAGGCCACGCGCTTGGCGGTAAACCGTCCCTTCTCGTCAATGACGGCATTGGCCTGGGCAATGGTAAATCCTTCTTCCTCCCAGGCAGTGAGGAAAAAGGGATGATAATGGAACAGGGGCGCTTCCTTCCCCGCTTTCTGCAGGGATTTCAGCTTGTTTTCCAAATCCTCTTCTTTGACCAGCTCGCCGCGGGTCCATTTGGAGTCACCGGGATAATCGATGCCATAGTAATTCACCACATGACCGTTTTCCGCCCTGCGGTAAGGAGCTTCGATAAATCCGTAGTCGTTGATGCGGGCATAAGTAGTCAGCGAGGAAATCAAGCCGATATTGGGTCCTTCCGGGGTTTCAATGGGGCAGATGCGGCCGTAATGAGAAGGGTGAACGTCTCGAACCTCGAATCCGGCGCGCTCACGGTTCAGCCCGCCGGGACCCAGCGCGGATATGCGCCGCTTGTGAGTGGTTTCAGCCAGGGCATTGGTCTGGTCCATGAACTGAGACAACTGGGAAGTGCCGAAAAACTCCTTGATGGCCGCGAATACCGGCTTGGTATTGAGCAGTTCCCGCGGCAGCATGATGGAGATATCCTGGGCATTGGTGATGCGTTCTCGAATGATCTTCTCCAGGCGCATGAGTCCGATGCGGAAAGCGTTCTCCACCAATTCGCCGACGGCACGGATGCGGCGGTTGGAGAGGTGGTCGATATCGTCCACTTTCATGCGGCCGGAACGATCGTACTTCAGGCGCAGATAATAGCGGATGATCTCCACCATATCCTCTACCGTGAGTACGTACACTTCCTCGTTGTGATCGGGCTTCATGCCCAACTTGATGTTGAGTTTCAAACGGCCCACGGAACTGAGATCATAGCGCCTGGGATCCCGCATCATGTTTTCGAAAAACTTCTTGGACCCTTCCAGGGTGACGGGTTCGCCCGGGCGGAGTTTCTTGAAGATCTCGATAAACGCGTCTCCCTGGTTCTTGGCCACCTTGTCTTCGCTCTCGGCTTCGCTCTGGATCACCACTTTTTCGGTGATCTCCACATCCTTCTTTTTTTTGTCTTTGCGCAGGGTGAGGGCGATCATGGGGCCCAGCGGTTCTTCTTCACTGTCTGGGAAAAACAGGTTGAACTCCGTGTTCATGCCCCGCAGTTTGCGAACCTGAGTACTGGTGATGGGCTCGTTCAAGCGCAACGCGCCTTCAATATCACAGGCCGCATAGGGATCGGCCAGCAATTCCAGGTCAACCGGAACGTACTCCACATCGTGCTTCTCCAGCTCCTTGATGTTCTTGATCATGAGCTTGGCGCCCTGGGGAAGAATCTCTTTCCCCTTGGAATCCTTTACCGGCGCGGTCACTTTCGTGTCCTTGAGCATACGGGAGCGCTGCACATAGAAGATGCCGTTTTCCACCCGGGCGGGAATCACGGAATAAAACATCTTGAGCATCTCAAGATCATCCGAGAGCCCCATGGCCTTGAGGAAAGTGGTCACATTGATGCGTTTGGTCTTTTTGTCCAGGCGCACCTGCAGAAGGTTCTGCTTTTCTTCGAACTCAATCCAGGCGCCGCGCGCGGGAATGATCTTGGCCGTGTATTCACCCCTGGACTTGCCGGGAAGAAAATAGACGCCCGGTGAACGTTGCAATTGCGAAACCACGATCCGTTCAGTGCCGTTGATGATAAATGTGCCCCGCTCGGTAATGTAGGGCAACTCACCAAAAAAGATTTCCTGTTCCTTAACGTCCTTGATGGCTTTTTCGCCCTTTTTGTCTTCATCGTAAAGGGCCAGGCGCAACTTGACTTTCAGGGAAATGGAGTAATCAAATCCCTTGTCCAGGCATTCCTCGGGTGAATACTTGATCTTTAGACGTACCCGATCTCCGCATTTTCTGCAGACATGGTTTTCGATCGTGCCGCGACTGGAACATTCGGGGCAAACCGAATCTTTGCCGGGAACGATTCCGGCGCTGACCAGGGTGCCGCAGCGGGCGCATACCGGCTTGGATTCTTCGATTCCCTGGAGTTCTCCACACTTGCAGGACCAATCTCCCAGGGAATATGAAACGAAATCCAGAATGGCCGTCTCCTTGAAATCGTAAATCGGAAAGATCGACTTAAATGCCGCCTGAATTCCGAAGTTCTTTCGTTTCTCCGGAATTTCGTCGATCTGCAGGAAAGTCTGGAAAGATTTCTTCTGAATCTCCAGCAGATCGGGAATCCCGATCGGAGCGACCAGTTTGGATAGATTTACCCGATCAATGTAGTGATTTTTTTTTTGCATACCAACCCTTTCATTTCTGGGGTCCGCATTCGGTGAGAAGAGTCATTTACTTGATCTCGATCTCCGCTCCCACCTCTTCGAACTTCTTTTTGATCTCTTCGGCTTCTTCCTTGGACACACCCTTCTTTACATCCCCGGGAGCCTTGTCCACGACTTCCTTGGCCTCTTTCAAACCCAAATCGGTGACTTCGCGAACCACCTTGATGACGTTGATCTTTTTGGCGCCCACGCTTTTGAGAACCACGTCAAACTCGGTTTTTTCCTCGGCTTCGCCGCCTTCAGCCGCGGCAGCCGGAGCCGCCATTCCGGCAACGGGCATGGCGGCCATCTCGGCCTTGATCCCGTAGCGTTCTTCGAACTCCTTGATGTAGTCCGCCAGCTCGAGAACCGTGAGGTTATCCAGATGCTTGAAGAAATCTTCCTTTTTGATGTCAGCCATTATTCTTCTCCTTGCTTAGCTTTTTTATCTTGCAGATTCTTCAGCAGAATCAACATGTTGGTCAGGGGAGCAGCCAGAGACATGCCCATCTTTTTAAGGGGATGGACAATGGACATGGCCAGTTGGGCCAGGAGCTGGTCCCTGCCGGGCAATTTGGCCAACTGCAGGACTTTTCCCCGATCCATCAATTGGCTTTCCACAAAGGCCGATTTCAGTTGGATCTTTTTGCTCTCCTTTTCGAACTCCACCATCACCTTGGCCACTTCCAGAAAATTATCATCCGCGTAGGCCACGGCCAGGGGGCCGCGAAAAAGATCACGTCCATATTCATTGGCTCCGGTGTCTTCGAAGTGCTTGATGGCCATGCGGTTCTTGAATACCTTGATGCCCGCGTCCAGATTCTTGATCTTGGCACGCAATTCCTGCATCTCCGGTACGCTCAATCCACGGTAATCAAACAAGTACACACCCTTGCGGGCGAAAACTCCGGCCAGTTCCTCAATTCGTTTCTGATTGCGTTCTATCGACTTCGGACTCGTCACGACATCCTCCTGTTTTTCCGCCCACGGGCGCTCAGTTTTCAAAATCCTGGAGTGACAATTTCACTCCGGGACTCATGGTTGTGCTCAAGTACATGGACCGGACATAGCGTCCCTTCAGTGAAGCCGGGCGGGCCTTGAGCACCGCCTGGACAAAACTGCGCACATTATCCGCGATCTGGGCATCATCAAAATCGATCTTTCCGACACTGGAATTGATGATTCCCGTCTTGTCTACCTTAAATTCCACGCGTCCTTTCTTGATCTCCTCTACCGTCTCTTTGAGATTGAAAGTAACCGTGCCGGCTTTGGGACTGGGCATGAGTCCCTTGGGACCGAGCACCTTGCCCAACTTGCCCACATGGCGCATCATGTCCGGGGTGGTGACCACCGTGTCGAAATCGAGCCAGTTTTCCGACTGGATCTTTTCCACCATCTCTTCTCCACCTGCATAATCGGCTCCGGCTTCTTCAGCTTCCTTGATTTTTTCACCCGCGGCGATCACAAGCACCCGCACCTGGCGACCCGTGCCGTGGGGAAGCGCCACCGTGCCCCGCACATTCTGTTCCGGGTATTTGGGATCGACTCCCAGGCGGATCGATATGTCAACGGATTCCACAAAATTCGGCCGCTTGATCTCTTTCAACAGGGCCACAACCTCGTCAAGGCTGTAGTCGCGCTCTTCAATCCGGTTGCGCGCATCGCGATACAACTTGCCATGCTTAGACATTTTTGATCTCCAATCCCATGCTGCGGGCGGATCCCTTGACGATTTTAACGGCCTGCTTTACATCAACGGTATTCAGGTCCTCCATCTTGACCCGGGCGATCTCTTCCACCTGTTTCAAAGTTACCCGGCCGACCTTTTGTTTGTTGGGCTCACCGGATCCCTTTAATACGCCCGCCGCCTTCTTCAGGAGGTAGGATACCGGCGGTGTTTTGAGGTTCATGGTAAAGGTCTTATCCGGATGCACCAGTACTTCAGCGGGGATGATCATGCCGTCTTCCATCTTGGCCGTGGCCTTGTTGAACTGGTTCACGAATTCCATGATGTTCAGGCCATGCTGGCTGAGTGCCGGGCCAACCGGAGGAGCCGGTGTGGCCTTACCCGCGGGCAACTGCAGCTTGAAGCTGGTGACGATCTTTTTTTTCTTTGGACTCGCCATAAAATTGCTCCTATATCTTTTCCACTTGCAGAAAATCGAGATCGACGGGGGTAGGGCGACCGAAAATCGTCACCGTAACTTTCAGGAGGTTCTTATCCTCTTGAACAGCATCCACCACGCCGTTAAAGTTTAAAAAGGGGCCATCAATAATCTTGACCGCGTCCCCGGCTTCAAAATGGTATTTGGGTTTGGGAGTAGCCTGAGTGGTCTCAATATGCTTGAGAATGGTGGCCACCTCTTTCTCGGAGAGGGGTTTGGGTTTCTTTCCCGCACCGACGAAACCCGTTACCTTGGGCGTGTTGCGGATAAAGTACCAGTTTTTGTCATTCATCACCATCTTGACCAGAATGTACCCGGGAAAAGAACGCTTTTCGCTGACAACCTTCTTACCGTCCTTGATCTCAATCACGTTCTCGGTTGGAATCACAATCTCTCCGACCTGGTCATCCATGTCGTACTTGCGGATCTTCTCGTTCAGGGCTTTGACCACGAAGTCTTCAGACCCGGAAAACACGTGAATGATGTACCATTCCTTTTCCATGTTGATCCGCCCGGTTACTGGAAGACTCCAATGATTCTCTGAATAATCTCAGAAAAGACCCAATCCACAAGGAACAGATATAGGCCAAACACGACCGAGGCGATCACCACGGCAATGGTCGTTTTGTACAGATCATTGCGGCTGGGCCAGGTCACTTTTTTCAACTCTCCCTTCACCTCGGTGAGGTAAAGGCCGATCCGCTTGAATATGTTCTCTTTCTTTGCCATTTTACGATTTTAAGCAGGTCAGGAGGGAATCGAACCCCCAGCCCTCGGTTTTGGAGACCGATGCTCTACCAATTGAGCTACTGACCTACCAAGCCAACTTATTTCACCTCGCGGTGCTCGGTATGCTTGCGGTCGAACGGACAGTACTTGCTGAGTTTCAGCTTTTCCGTACTGTTCTGCTTGTTCTTGTAAGTGGAATAGTTCTTGCGGTTGCATTCCGAACACTTGAGGTGCACCTTGATCCGTTTGTCGCTCTTGGCCATGGTTATTCAATAATATCGGTCACGGAGCCGGCGCCGATGGTGCGGCCGCCTTCGCGGATGGCGAACTTCAGGCCCTTCTCCCTGTCAATCGGCGTGATCAGCTCAATTGACAGGTTCGCGTTGTCGCCGGGCATGACCATCTCCACGCCTTCGGGAAGATTAACCGAGCCCGTCACGTCCGTGGTGCGGAAAAAGAACTGCGGACGAT
>DSBM01000122.1 GCA_011049425.1 Candidatus Aminicenantes bacterium | reverse complement strand
GCGCCGCGGAAATTCTGCAAAGCCGGGAAAACGGGATTCCGGTGGACCTGGATTCGGCCCTGGCCGCATACCGTGAGGACGCTGCCGACGCCACCCGCAACATGTCCGGCCGGGTGTTGCGTCTCTGCGCCGGCCACATCCCCTTTCTGGTCGGCGGCAGCGTCCTCACGGTATGCGGCCAGGGCCGAATCCAGGTCCACCGGAATCCCGTTTTCCCGGCTTTGCAGAATTTCCGCGGCGCTTTGGGGGAACTCGCGCTGGTAACGGTTCCATAATTTTTCCCATTCTGCAGCCATGTTCTGTTGTTGCATCAGGTCTTCTCGCATGAATGAGAGGGCTTCCGGGTGGGAAAGCAGCGGGGTTTCGCTTCCCGCCTGGAGGGTCAACCAGGCCTGCAATCCGTCCGCGTCATTTTCAGGGTCGATCCCGGCCGCGGCCGCGACCACGGGCTTCATGGTTGAATGGCGCACGAAATAAGCGATTTCCTCCACTCCCGCCGGCGCGCCGTGAATCTTGCTGGAATCTTTTTTGCGATTCAGGCCGCTGCCGATCACGGTGTTGGCGATCAGCAGCTTGGGCTTTCCCGGAGTCGGCAGCAGGGAATCCAGCGTAGCAGCGAAATGTTGTGGGTCATTGCCGTTTACCTGGGCGACCTGCCATGCCTGGGCGCGAAAGCGCGCGGCCACGTCCTCGGTAAAGGTGATATCCGTGTGGCCGTCAATGGTAACCCGGTTGGAATCGTAAATGGTGACCAGGTTGTCCAACCCCAGGTGTCCGGCCAGTGAAGCGGCTTCGTAGCTGATGCCTTCCATCAGGCAGCCGTCTCCCACCAGGCAGAACACGCGGTTATTGAACAATTCGTACCCGGGGCGGTTGTACCGGTGGGCGCGCCATTTGGCGGCAATAGCCATGCCCACGGCGTTGGCGAAACCCTGTCCCAGCGGCCCGGTCGTGGTTTCGATCCCGAGCGCCGCGTGGAACTCGGGATGACCCGGAGTGCGGCTCTGCCACTGGCGGAACCGGTTCAGGTCATCCAGGGTCAGGGGAAACCCGCTCATGAATAGTAAGGAGTACAACAGCATCGACCCGTGCCCGGCAGACAAGACAAACCGGTCGCGGTTGGGCCATTGCGGCTGACACGGGTTGTGTTTGAGATAGTAGCGGTACAATGTCACGCCCAGATCCGCGCAGCCCAGCGGCAGGCCGGGGTGCCCGGATTGGGCTTTTTCAATCGCGATCAGGGAAAGATAGCGCAAGTAATCAGCGGCTTGACGCACTCTCAAGGAATGAATGTCGGGCATGATATCACCTGTTGGGCTCAAACCCATTATCCCGGGAACCCACACCCCTGTCAACAAACAGAATTGAAAAGGTGGAAAAGACACTTCCGGGATCATCCCACAGTTTCTGCCCAGGACTACCTGCAGGGCCTTCGGAGATGTCCTGCCTTTAACTTGAACATAAGGGGGCAGGGGACAGAACTGCAGAAAAGCAGTTGGCAGAAGGCGGAAAGGGACGGGTGTAACCTACCTCCCGGAGTTTTCAGGTTATTCGGCGGAAGGATGCTTCGCTGGCATGCAGCGATGCGATCATGCCAGGCGAAATGGTTTCGGGGCGGCGATTTTTATCGCCGCCCCGAATGGCAAATTGTGGATGATCGTGTTAAGGGACTTTTTACTTGGCTGTGAAAGTAACCCCGGCAAGGATAGATTCGATTTCCTGCCATTTCTTGGCATGATCGAAACGGGCCTGCCCCTGGCATAACAAACCCGGCTCCCCATCTTTTTCGGGAAGATGCAGCACGTGAATTGTGTATTCACTTTCACCTTCAAGCGTGAAGCCTTCCCGCATAACAACAAAAGACCAGACTCCGGGTTTGATCTCGTAGATGTCTTTCACCAATTCGGGAACCCCAATTTCCATCTCTGTTTCCTTCTTGGATTTAAGCTCTTCCATTAGTTTTTCGTGATCGTAACCCGTGCCGCCATGAGCCAAAAAGCGAACGCTCAATTTAACCACATCGGAAATCGGGTCCATGTCCTCGCTGAGGGCGAAACCGTAACCACGGGGATGGTCCGGCCAATCCGGCAGCATGCCCTTGACGACGTGTCCGGTGAGTTCCAATTCCCGCTCAGCCAGGGTGATCGATGATTCTCCACCCCCGCAGGCGGAAAAAGTGGCCAGGCAGAAAACAGCCATGGCCAGAAGCCCGAGAATGAGCTGACTTTTCTTGATTTTGCGCATAAAACACCTCCTTAATGCACAAAGCTGTTTGAGACAAACTCGCTGCAGTCTATCAAGTTGGGATTTTTTTTTCAACCAAATGCATAAAAAATCGTCTAAAACCATATCTTTTTGTCATTTGACCCCGGTTTCCCTTGTGTGGGTTCGTGGGTTTTTCTTTTTTTCTAATCAGGGTATTTTGGACGAAAACTTATGGGAAAGGGTTGGCGCAACCCATGTGCGGCTTATTTCACCGCAAGTGAGAGGAATTTTTCTCGGGTCCTGGCGCGGGAGATCTTGCCGTTGCGGGTGCGGCAGACCCATCCCCGCGGCATCACGTGAACCGCTCCGGGGGCGAGTCCGGTTTCGCGGTAGATCAGCCGGGCCAGTTGGCGCGCAAGCGCGGTTTTTTGTTTCTCCGACAACCCTCGTCTTCCTTCCACAACCAGGATGATGCTTTCCGTTCCAAGGGCCGGATCGGGAATTCCAAAGGCGGCGGTGCGTTCGGCTAAGATGCCGTCGATATTGTAGGTGAGGGCTTCGATGTCTTCGGGCGCGATGTTGTTGCCGCCCACGATGATCAAGTCACGCTTCCGACCCGTGAAAAACAACTCGCCTTCCGCCGTATATCCGCAATCACCGGCACGGTACCATCCATCCGCGGTCAGGACCGCGGACAAGGCCGGACCCTTGTAATATCCGGAAAAAAGTGTACGGCTGCGCAACTGGATTTCACCGATGACACGCTCTTTCCGGGGGTGGTCGCGATCGTCGCAAACGCGTACGTTGTTGCTGCCAATGGGCATTCCGATCGATACAGTCGCGGGGGAACCCCCCGGTCCAACCGCCCGGTCTGCAAGTCGGTGCGAACCCTAGTCGATGCGAATGGGGCTCCCAGGCGGCGTAATGGTCGCATAAAGCGTGTTTTCCGCCATGCCGTATCCGTTGCGCAACACGTTGTCCGGGCATTGGAGCGCGCGGAGGCCATCGAGGATACAAGCCAGCGATGCGGGGTATAGAGGCTCGCCACCCAGGAAAATCGACTTTATTTTCGTCAAATTGGTGTTACGGTCGGTTTCGTCCAAACTGCGCAGGGTGTGAATCAGGCCGGAAGGAGTGATAAACAAGAACCCTGCCGAGTATTCCTCGAGCAGCCGCAAGAACCGTCCGGGTTTGCGCAGCCATTGAACCGGTGAGCAAAGAAGGACCCGGTGTCCGAAAACCAACGGCATCAGAACACCTGCGAAGAGCCCGAAATCATGAAAGAGTGGCAACCAGGACGCGGTTGTCTGATCCGGAATGAAGGAATGTGCGGTGGAGAAATCATGGATCATGTTGCGAATGGCCTCGTGTCCCAGCATCACGCCTTTGCGACTGCCGCTTGTGCCGCTGGAAAACTGGATGTAAGCGGGAATATCCGCAACGGGTTCAACTCCAGGCGCCGGAGTAGGCGCCGAATCCAGAAGTGTCCCCGCATTGAGTGCGGGAAAGTCCGCGGAGGAATTCGCTTCGTTTGTAACCAGGGCGTGAAAATCCAGTTCCCGGGCTTTGCAGATCATCTCCGCGTTTCGGGACCGGCCGTCCTGAAGCAGCCCGGGAGTGGGCAGGATGCTGGCGGTCATGCCTGAGTACATACACCCGAAAAGCGTGGGCATGGCCTCCTCCGGGCGATTCAGCGCGATCATGATCCGGTTGCCGGGTGTCAGGCCCGCAGCGCATAGCCCGCCGGACACACAGCGGATCAGATGGAGAAGTTCTCTGTAGCTCCATGAGACCGGGGGATCGGCCAGGGGCAGACAAACGGCCTCTTTGTGAGGATGCGATTGCGCGTTGCGGACAATGAATTCGGTCAGGTTCATGATCTCTTTTCGCTTTCGGACAAGGCGTTTCCCGCCAGGCGGGCCATGTCGTTTATGGTGTCCATGTTTTCAATGGTCAAATCCGCGTCGCGGATATGGGCGGAAAATTCTTTTTCCATGAACACGGAAATGTGGGTAATGCTGAAAGAATCGATGATTCCTCCCGTGATCAGGGGGGTATCCATATCCAGGGCGCAGTCTGGATCGCGCAGGATCTCTTCGCGGATGTAGCGCAGGAGTTGGGAGCGGATCCGTGTATGGTCAATGGTTGAATGGGTCATCAGAATCCCTGGTAAATAAAAGGAACGGGATGCCTGGTCAACAGGAACATGGATATAACCAGGATCAGAAACGCTTGAAGTGGTACCTGGCTCCAGGTGGGAATCGGAAGCCGGTCCAGGGTTTCTCCGAAGCGCAGTTGGATCCGGTCCAAAACCAGGGAGGCCGGAATCACGAGCAGGACGGGCGTCATGGGAAAGGGTTGAAGGTTGCCGTGGAAGAGTGCAACAAAAAAGCGCAACCCCGCCTCCGGAGGCATACAGAACGGCACCAGGGAGAAGCCCAGAAAGCACCAGAGCGCCAACCCCTTGGCCCATTTCCGTGGCGCGGAGACCACGGCCAGGGGTTTGGGGGGGCGAATCACGTGGATTACCCGTTCCGCGAAAACCATCAGTCCAATGAGTATGCCCCAGACCAAAAATTGAGCCTTGAACCCATGCCAGATGCCGCTGAACACCATGACCACCATGGGAGGAATCAGCATGGGCAACAAGTGTCGTGTCCCGGGGAACCGTCGCGCCATGGCCCTGGAGACGGGAAAAAAGACGAACTCACGAAGCCACTGGCTCAACGTAATGTGCCACCTTGTCCAGGCATCGGAAACGGAGCGGGAAAAGAAAGGGAAGCGGAAATTCAAAACGCAATCGCAAAAGGCTGAAGGTGCGGATCAAACGGGAATGCTCCGTCAGCCAGCCTGTCAGGTTCCATTTTCCCATGCGGAATCTGAGCCAGTTATTGGATTCCAGCAGCGGCTGTTCCGATTTGTATGTATGAACCCTGAAATCAGTGAAATTGCAGCCCCAGATAACCAGGGATTTGCCCGCGTAGCGGCTGATAATGAAAAGCAGGTCTTTAACCCGGTTGCGGTTCATCCCCCGGGAACCCAGGTTAAAGCAACGGGGGGAAAATCCGCCGGTTTCGGCGAATCCGGCGGAAAAGGACTGCGGATGGAGGCCATGACTGGCCATGGAGTTTCCCACAAAGATTACGTGCGGGATGTTGCCGTCCGCAATATCTTTAAAAAATTGGGGAAATTTCAGGTCAAGGCTGGGATTGGAGAAGCCGTAACCGCCTGCTGAATAGGCCCTTCCCGGCTGCCTGACATGCAGAATAAAGTCAAGGCCAAGCGCCAGAAGCAAGGCCAGAAACAGGGGAACGTAGACCCGGAACCAGTATGAGTGTCTGCTTTTTCCAGAAAGCATAATCATTTGAACCAGTTATGCCGAAACCTTCAAGAGGGCATACTATATCGGGTTTTTATGAAAAATCAACAAATCGTCAAAGTCGTCAGCCTGAAGTGAGTTTTTCCCCGGGGTTTTTCTATTCAAACCGACCGGAAAAGACGGATCGATTCCCCAAGGGGCAGGCGCAAAACCATCCCGGCGTTGGGATTTTCAGGGTATCCAGCCGCGAAACGTTTTTGAAACATCCCGGGATGTGATAATGTAGAACGTGACCCCGGTTGCGGAAATGGAAAGCAGAAAAAAGATTTACGAAGAATGGATTCAAAAAAGCCTGAAAATTTTAAAGGCAATGCAGGATTTAGACAGTGAATCTCACACGTATGGATCTTTTTTCAAACCCCGTATTTCAGGAGATGTGACACACGACAACGCAAGATGGCAGGAAGCCGTGCTTTCACTTGCTTACGAACAGAAATTTTTTGGAACAGACAACAAAAAGAGGATAAATTCCGGAATTGATTATTTGTGCAAGATTCAGAACAGGAACGGATCTTTTCCCGAGGACATGCACAGAGAAAGCGCATTTTCTGCAACCAGCTTTTCTCTGCATGCGGCCTGCGAGGCCGCAAACATTGTTGGACTGAATGAGAAGTGGACGCAACCGTTTCTAAGCGCCGGAGATTGGCTGGTAAAGAATGATGAAATCATATTAACCAACCAGGAAGCCGCGGCATCATTGGCTTTACTGAAGCTTTATAAAACAACCGGCATAAAAAAATATCTTAATGCTTCTGAATCAAAGCTCAAGAAAGTCACAAACAATCAATTGCAAAACGGGCATTATCTTGAAAAAAGAGGTGCGGATGCAGGATATTCCAGCTTAACCATCGAACTCTTGAGTGAATATCATTCCATATGCCCAAAAGAAGAGATCGAATCCGGGGCAAGAAAATATTTCAAGAATTTTGGCGAGCCGATAAAAAACAGCAGGAGAACCAATTGGCTCATAGTGTCAGGCTTTGAATATTTTTCTCATTTTTTAGATGAAGCGGAAGCGGCCTTAAAGAAATTTCTGTCTCATGAAAATGTCATTCATCTCCCGGATGAAAGGCATATTTGCACGGATTTATACCGACTTTTCCGGGCTTGGTTTTACTGCAATAAAAACATTGAATCTGAAAATGTAACGGCGTTCCAGGCAAAACCGGTAACTGGTGGCGAACCAAAACACAGATTTCCTTTTTTGAGGAGAATCGGTTCGCATAAAATACGGGGGATATTGTATTCATGGAAGCGATTTCAATCATTGTAATATCCCACAATGAAGAAAAAAATATTAAGGACTGCCTTGATTCCCTTGTACAACTGGATTATGCCACATACGAAATAGTGGTTGTTGACTGTTCTTCGGATAACACACCCGATATTGTAAAAAATTACAAAACAGTAAGATTGATAAAATGCAACCAACCCGGATTTGGAATACAAAGGAATGTAGGAATATCCCATGCCAGGTATGGATTCATTGCGTTTACGGATGCCGACTGCATCGTTCCCGGGAACTGGCTGAAAATATTGGCCGGAAATATTAAAAAAGACATTGCAGTTGTCGGCGGTAATGCGTATTCTCCCCCAGGCACCTCCTATTTTGGAAAATGTTTTGCCTGCCTGGGTTATCCGGCAGGCGGAGACTTGGGCCTCGATGCCGTAACCAAAGTATCAAAAGAAGGCCATGTTCAACATATCGCGACTTGTAACGCTATCTTTCGCAGTGAAGTATTAATCAAGACAAATGGTTTTAATGAAAAGCTTGTTTGGGGCGGAGAAGATGCTGATATTTGCGAACGCATAACCAATGCCGGCTGGAAAATTAAATACGCCGGGGATTCTTTTGTGTATCACAAGGCACGCTG
>DSBM01000121.1 GCA_011049425.1 Candidatus Aminicenantes bacterium | reverse complement strand
TCTCACTGCGCCGTGAAATGCAGATCCTGGGCATGCCCACGGTGATCTTCCGTTCCCCGGATGGAAGTGAACTCGGCCGCTTTGCCGGATTCAAAGGAGCAAAGGAGTTTATCGAAACACTGGATCATATCTCAACTAAGTGAAAAGTGAAAAGTGAAAAGTGGAAAGTGGAAAGTAAAAAGACACTGAGGTAACAGGTATCAGGTGGCAGGTGACAGGAACAAAGCAAGAAGGTGGCAGGTATCAGGTAACAGGATTAAGGTGGCAGGACATCAAAGAATAATAATGCATTAGTCATTTCTGAAAGACTCTTTTCAAAATATCAAAAAAGATTCCTTTAACAGCTGCGTTTTCGGATCAGGCCGACAATCATAGCAGATATTTCTTTTGTTTCATCAATCATCTCAGTAGCTTCTTTTTCAGGGATACACGGAACCTCTTTTGCAATGTCAAGTTGGGTACGCAGCTCTCCGCATGACCCGCGAGCAATATATAAAAATCGGACAAAATCTTTGTTGCTGCCCCGCTCATGACCTTCGGCAATATTCGATGAAATTGATAAACTCGAACGAATCATCTGGTCACGGAATGCCCAATCACGACTATCCCGCATAATACTGGAAATACGGATACACAATTCTCGCGCCCTTTTCCAAACATCCAGATCTTCAAACCTGGGATTCTTCCAGGTCCTCTTGTTTTTTCTGTTGAAATCCGAAGTAGTCGAATTGCTCCCATCCATCTAATCCCCCCATTCTCTATCACTTCAATTTTCCTATATATGTGGTGGTTCGCCTGAGTTTGTTACCAGTAACCTGTCATTTCCTGATACCTGTCACCTTCCTGATACCTGTCACCTGATACCTGTTACCTTCGTTTCACTTTTGTCTTTTCACTTCTTCCGTTCAGGTGCTATGAATTTGTTGTACAGCAGCAAGCCGACGATAGTGGCCACGCCGATGCCGGAAAAAATCAGCCACAGGATTCTTGGCTGGTTGAGGTGGTCCACGAAGTGGACGTAAAGCTTCGCCCCCAGCACTCCACCCACGGAACTGCCGAACACGCCGTACAGGAACAGGTAGCCCATGTACATGGCCTTGCGGTCCGAGGGTGCCACCAGGCCGATGTAGGAGATGAACTTGGGGTGGGCCGTCATTTCGCCGATGCTGAACAGGAAGATCCCGGCCAGGAACACCCAGATACTGGTGGATATGGCCAGGATGCCCATGCCGATGGTGGCGATGGCGATGCCCGTGATCATGGTGGGCAGGGCGCGGAAGTTCTTTACGATGCGTGAAACCACGAGTTGCAGCAGAATGATGGTTCCGGCATTGACAACGGTTACATGTTCGACGTCAAAGAACCAGTTGACCTGAATGCCGAACCAGCCCAGGAAGCGGTTGATGGCGGCATTCAGCGTGCCGGCATCCACGTAGGCCTGCACGTACCACAACACCGAATCAAACATCTGGAAGTACAGTACCCAGAAGCCGGAGTAAATGACGATCATCAAGAGGAAGCGGCCGTGGTCAATAAATTTTTCCGGAGACGAGCGGTCAATCAGGCTCAATGAAGCGGTGGAAAACAAGAGTACAGAGCAGATGATCCGTGCCAGGGTACCCAATCCGGGTAAAACCCATAGCAGCATGGAGAGCAGCAGCACGAACAGGGTGATGCCCCCTGAAGATCCCGATACCGCTTTGCCCACGCCGCCGGAAGCGGAAAGCACCAGCAGGCCGGCCACGATCAGCAGGCCCACAAACAAGAGGAAAAACGGCCGGGATTGCAGTTGTTCCGAAACGTTGTTCAACAGGGAAGGGGCCATTCCCCGCAGCTCGGGCCTCTCTTCCAGGGTCGCGGTCAGGTCGGTTTTGCGGGTTTCCAGCACCTCGCGGTTTTTAATCAGCAGCAAAAGGTTCTCAGAATCCGTGCCCGCGTTGGTCAATAGATAATCCGTTTCCAGGTCCGGGTCCACGCGGATTTCCAGGGCGCGGGGTTTGCGGGCCGCTTCCAGGAGCCGCTCCAGGTTAACCGCACTCAAGCCGGAGTAGGCGGGAAAGGTATGGACCTCATTCAACAATTCATCCATCCACTGGTCCGCCTTGTCGGGCTTGAACACCTCTACGCGCAGGGGGGTGTTTGCTTGCGGAGGCTCAATACGGAAGCTTTCCTTGCGCAGCATGTCGCGGTGGATGGCCAGTTGCACCACGCCCTGCTCCAGGGCAATGGCGCGCATTTCCACTGAAACCGTGGCCGCGGGGGGGGAGAGGTATTGGCGCGCGCCCACAAACAGCAGTGCGCCCAGCAGGATCAGCACAACCACCCGCGGGCCGGACCCGGACGCGATGCGGCGGTAAATCAGCACCAGCGGGGAGTAGATAATCTCGAACGCGTTGGCCAGGGTCTGGATCATGGTGGCCTGCTCGCGCTCGTCCGCTTTCTTTTCCTTTACCGGGTCGCGGAAAAACAGGAAGGTGGGAATGATCATGGCGCCCGTGCAGATGGCGGAAGCGATGATTACCCAGGCGGGGTTGAGCTGCTTGAGGAAGGGTACCAGGAACAGCGGGAACAGGAAGGCGCCCAGGTTGATCGACCAGTAGTAGATGCCGAAGGCCTGGGTACTGTTGGACTCGTCGGTTACCCGGGCGATGGTCCCGGAAATCAGGGGTTTGAAAATGCCCGCGCCCACGCCCATGACCACCAGGGCGATGAACACGCCGGTATAGGTGGTCATCTGCGCGGTCAGGAAGTAACCGCCACCCAGCAGGGCGAAGGCGATCATCAGCATGCGGCGGTATCCGAAGCGGTCGGCTACGGCTCCCGACAGGATGGGCAGGAAGTAGAGCAGGGGTTGGATTACGCCCTTGATCACGCCCACGTTCTCCTTGGGGATACCCAGGGAATCGGCAAAGTAGACCGACAGGAAGCTCATCATGCCGTAGTAGGCGCCGCGTTCAAAGAACTCGAAGATTACCACCAGCCAGAACTGGGGAGAGAAACCCCTTTTATCGGTCTTATTGTCCAGATCAGACAACTCTTTCCGCATCATTGCCTCCTGCTTCTGGAATTATTGCCCCATTGTAGCAGTCCGGATTTTCAAAAACAAAGGAAAAAGGACAATATGTATACCTTTTATCTGCATTTTAAAAATTTATCAAAGAGAGAAAAGTTGTCGTTTTTTACCCGGAAAGCAGGCGTTCCCTTTGGGCCGGAAAAGACATGACAAATTAAATTTTCAAACCCGCCTTGACAGCGATGCTGTCAGGGTTTACGATCATTTTTACTTCAGTTTGGACTAGTGGAATAAGGACGTGTCATAAAATGAGCCATCAATGAGACGAAGTCATCCCAGTTTCAGATTCGCCAGGGATAGGGCTGTTTCCACTTGCCGTCATGGAGATCATGCCATATTGTTTCATGCGGACACGGGGCGCGAAAAAATCATCAACGCTTCCGCTTTCTGGATATGGAAAAAACTGGATGGCCGGTTCAGCCTGGAAGAGGTCGTTCGTGAAATGAGCGCCGAATTTGACACGGATGCGGTTGAGACCGTTTCTGATGATGTCCGCGCTTTTCTTGATGAACTCCTCAGAGAAGGATTCATTGAAACCACGGATGAATCGGCGGTGGGACCGGGTCCGCGGGATTATGTGGAAATCAGTGACCGTCCCGGGGATTTCGATATCTCTCTTACCGGCAAATGCAACCTGCATTGCGAATACTGTTTTTATGCCAATGAAATGCATGGTCGCCCCGATCTTGCCACTGCAGAATGGTTCACTTTTTTCGATGAACTGGGTGAATTGGGCGTGCGAAACCTGACCCTCAGCGGAGGCGAGGTCTTTGTGCGCAGGGATCTGTGGGAGATCATCGATTACCTGGTCGAAAAGCGGATGCGGTACTCAATCCTTTCCAACGGCACCTTGATTACTGAAGATACGCTGAAGCAGTTCGAGAAAGGCAAAAGAAAGAGCCGGCTCAACTCGATCCAGGTGTCCATTGACGGCTCCTGCCCGGAAGTGCACGACAAGAGCAGGGGAAAGGGTTCATTCAATCGTGCCGTCAACGGGTTACATTTGCTGAAAGATGCGAAATTGCCCGTCACTTCCAGGGTAACGATCAACCGTCACAATGTGGGTGACCTGGAAAATATTGCCAGGCTGTTGCTGGAAGATGTCGGGCTGCCGGGTTTCGGTACCAATGATGCCATCCCCATGGGGGCCGGTTGCGATAACCAGGCCGGTATCACATTGTCGCCCCAACAGCAGCTGCAGGCGATTCTCAAAATGCATGAACTGGACCGGAAGTATCCAGGGCGGATCAACGCGTCCGCCGGTCCTTTGGCCAAATGGCGGATGTATGGCGAGATGGAACATGCCCGGGCTACCGGTGAAAAACCAACACGCTGGCAGATGGGAAAACTGACCGCGTGCGGCTGTTTCTACAACAAACTCGCGGTGCATCACGACGGCATATTATCGCCTTGCAACATGTTGGCCGGCCTGGAGTTGGGACGCATCAACCGGGATCCCATAAAGACAATCTGGAAAACCCATCCGATTCTGCAAGCCATGAAAGATCGTCGTAGAATACCCATGAACCAGGTTCCGGGTTGCGAGGATTGCGAATGGACTCCCTATTGCAACGGCAGTTGCCCGGGGTTGGCTCACACCATGACCGGAGACTTCAACATGGCCAATCCCCATGACTGCTACCGGGATTTCTTGAAAGACACCGGCCTGACATCGGCAACCGTCCCATGGAGTAAAGCTGAATAGAATTTTTTTATTCCTATGATCCCAATTGATGAAAGATTACGCTACGTGTTGTCGGAAGAGGCGGCCATAGAGGATTTCAAAGGCGGCTCCCTGCTGTTTCTTTGCCAACAACAGAGATTGATTGAAATCAACGCGTCAGCCGGAAAAGTAATCCGGTTGATGAATGGGAGGCGGACCCTGAGTCGGATCATCAGCCAGGTCGCTGCGGATCATGACATGGGGGAAGATGAAGTCCGGAACGATATCCAGGAATTGGTCGCGGGCCTTGGTGAACATGGAGGAATCAGGCCGATGGTGAAATTTGTGGAAAACAGGAGACAGATTATGTACAGGTCGTCAAAGTTGCTGGCCAGTCCGGATGTATCCTTGCGTGAGGAGGAAGACGGGGCCCTGTTGTTTAAAGCGGAAACAAACACACTTCAGATTATCAATCACGTCGGTCTGGAAATCTGGAAATTTATCCGGACCCATCCCCGCACAAAGGCGGATATCGTGGTTCATTTGAAAAATATATGTGAGGATGTACCTGTGGACCGGGTGGCAAACGATGTGGATGAATTCGTTGAAGTGCTGTACGAGAAGGACTTCATAAGGAAAGTTGAAAATGAGAATCGATCCTGAAGGGCCCGGAAACGAGCAATCGAAAGAACCGGAAAACCGATCCCGCAGCGCCCGTGAAGTCGTGCCCCGTCTGTACACGTTTTACTTGTATATCTCCAGCGGTTGCAACCTGGCTTGCCGCCACTGTTGGATCACCCCGACGTGGGTCAACGGCAAGCCTTCCGCGGGTGATTGCCTGGATCTTGATTTGTTGAAATCAGCAGTTGAGGAGGGAAAATCCATTGGACTCATGTCGGCCAAGCTGACCGGCGGCGAACCGGTATTGCACCCACGCTTTATTGATTTGGTCGACTATTTAAGTGCCGAAGGCATCAGCCTGACCATGGAAACCAATGGAACCCTGATCGATGCGGACATGGCGAAGTACTTGAAAAACGATACGAAACTGTGGTTTGTGTCGGTCAGCCTTGACAGCGTGGATCCGGATAAACATGACCGTTTTCGGGGAGTCCGTGGAGCATATCACGACGCGGTAAGGGGGATCCGATACCTGGTCGATGCGGGTTTCAGACCCCAGGTCATCATGTGTCCACACCGCGGGAATATCAGTGAAGTGGAAGATATGGTGCGATTGGCGGTAGAACTGGGAGCGGGTTCGGTCAAGTTCAACCCGGTTACCCCCACGGGGCGCGGCAAGGTGATGGATGAACATGGAGAAACCCTGAACTATGACGAGATTATCAAGTTGACGCGATTTATCAAAGGTGAGTTGCGGCAACGCTCTCCCATCAGCCTGTTCCTGGAAATCCCTCCGGCAATGGCTAGCATCAGTGAGATCATGCAGGAGAAAAACGCCGGGGGTCGTTGTCACGTGAAGAATATCCTGGGGATACTCGGCAATGGTGAGATGGCTTTGTGCGGGATCGGGAAAAACATCCCCGAATTGTGTTTCGGTCACTTGGGGCGGGATAGTCTGCGCGAGGTATGGTCCTTCCATCCGACCCTGGTGAAGCTTCGTCAAGACTTGGACGGAGAATATCCCGGCATCTGCGGTGACTGTATCCACGCTACACGATGCCTGACCCAATGCGTGGCTTTGAATTATGAGCGTACCGGCAAATTGATTAACCCGGCCTTTTTGTGCGAAGAAGCCGAGAGACGGGGGATTTTTCCCGCGACGAGAAGGAGAAGCTTCCAGCGTGATGCGGGTTGATCCGATTCCAGAGCCAACCGCTATTCGTGTTGAGAGGGTGTGTTTTCATGCCTCATCGGTAAATGTTTCAGGAAAAGCGATTCTTTTCCTGGGGCATTCCACTTCAGGGAAAAGCACAATCAGTCAGCTTTTATCCGAGCGCTACCCGGTGATCGCTGATGACAAGGTCTGGGTGTCCGGATCTTCGAGCAGCGGTTGGTTGGTCGGCGATGCATCTGATGATCAATTCACAAATGCTGACAAGAGGATAAGAGATGAAGCAAATGAATTAATACCCCTGCTTGGGGTAATTCGAATTTTTAAATCTGATCACAATGAAATCACCAGCCTGACGGAAATTGAATCGTGCCGATACATGATGGATGCCGTTTTTGAGATCGATTTTCAAAGAAGATGCGAAGATTGCGAATTGATTAAAGGGTGGTTTTCATTTGTAGCGGAAATTGCCAGAAAAAAAGAATCATGGGGCTTGACATTCAAGAGAGACAACAATATCATAAAAACGATCTGGAATGTATTTGAAGTGTAACACTTTGGAAGTGAAGAGCCTGAATATCGTGAAGCCAGGGGAGTTATAATGGGAAAAATGAAATATGAAAAACCACAAAGTATGAATGCAGGTCAGATCGCATCCATTCTGGGTTTGTCGTGCAGCACCGGTGAATCCGCGGATGATGGTTGTCAGTATGGGAATTATGCCCAGCCCGGGTGCAAAGATGGTCATGATCCCGCTTCCCAACCTGTGTGTACGCCAACCGGTGCGTCGGCTTCGGCCAATTGCGAAATCGGTAATACGGCAGTGAAGGCCTGTGGTGATGGT
>DSBM01000120.1 GCA_011049425.1 Candidatus Aminicenantes bacterium | reverse complement strand
TGAATTTGTTTGGGATTTAGAATTTGGGGTTTCGGGTTTCATTCCCCAATGACGCTTGCGAAGCAAGCTGATGACACGAGCGTAGCGAGTAAATGACAAGCACTCCCGGTTACCCAATGACCAATTTGATTTCCCTCTCCAACTCTCCAACTCAGTCCCCGCCGCAAGGCGGGGACTGCCTTGACACCCCCGGCGATGTTGGCATAGAATGAGGCCGATGTGGTTCCATTCCATGTATCCCGTCATCCGCCCCGCTTTGGCAGGCATCGGCATAGCCGCGCTTTCCAGCATGTTGCTGTTCAACCTGGTGGCCTCGCCGGTGCGCGTGGAAGGCATCTCCATGGTTCCCTCACTGGCTCCCCACCAACGCCTGATTATCAGCCCCCTGCTTGCGCGGTGGGATTTGCGACGCTCGGACCTGGTTGTATTCAACCATCCGCATTGTCCCACCACCTACCTGGTCAAACGTGTAGCGGCCCTGCCGGGTGACCGCTTCTCCATCAGCAATCATGGAATTTTTGTCAACAAGAAACGGATCTCAACCTGGACGGCAGGATCCTGCACCCCGTTCATGAATATCACCATTCCGCGCCGGCATGTGTTTGTCCTGGGAGACAATCTGAACCACAGCCATGATTCGCGTACGTTCGGTCCCGTTCCCGTTACCCGCATCCTGGGAAAAGTCGTGCTCAGCTACTGGCCGTTTTCCCGCATCGGAATCCCCAGATGAATCGCAATGTCGCCTTTGTCATTGTTTCCAGTTTCGTGTGCGTCATCATGGTCGGCACCCTGCTGCTGCGCCTGCCCATATCCACGCATGCCCAGTCATTGCCCCTGGAAGACGCGCTCTTTACCGCCACATCCGCGGTCACGGTCACGGGACTCATCGTGCGGGACACGGCCAAAGACCTCACCCCTTTCGGACAAGCCGTAATCCTGCTGCTCATCCAGTTGGGTGGCCTGGGTTTCATGAGTTTCTCCACCCTCATCATCCTGCTGCTGGGACGCACCATCTCCTTTACGGACCAAACCCTGATTGTCTCTGATTTTACCACCGGATCCGCACGCAATATCCGCGGTATTGTCAAGCGCATTTTTCTTTTTACCCTGATTCTGGAAACCGTGGGCGCCGTGGTACTCTATTTCCAATTTCACCATCTGGACGGACCCCAACGCCTTTTCAGTTCGTTATTCCACGCGGTTTCCGCTTTCTGCAACGCCGGATTTTCCCTGTTCTCCAACAGCCTGGAGAACTTCACCGCCAATCCGGGGATCAATGTCACCTTCATGGTCCTCATCATCGCGGGCGGTATCGGCTTTATTGTCCTGAACGATATCTACGGCTGGATCCTGCGCCGGGACAGGGCGTCTTCGCGCATCAGCCTCCATTCCAAAGTGGCCCTTATCGTAAGCGCCGTTCTTATCCTGGCGGGTTTCCTGATTATCTGGCTGGAAGAGCTTCACCACCCGGAAAATCCGCTTTCAGCCGCATCCCGTCTGCTGTCTTCCCTGTTCCAGTCCGTTACCGCGCGTACGGCCGGGTTCAATACCATTAACCTGAACATCCTGTCGCCTGCGGCGCTTTTCATGATCATCATGCTCATGTTCATCGGCGCTTCACCCGGTTCCACCGGTGGCGGAGTCAAGACCACCAGCGTGGGCATGGTTTTCGCCTACATGCGTTCCCATATCCGCGGTCGCGACCGTGCCAGTCTGTATTATCGCAATATCCCCTTCAATAACATCGAGAAAGCCTTTATGGTGATCGTTTTGTCAATGGGCGTTGTGGGGATCGGTTTTCTCTTACTGGCCACGTTTCAGCCTGAAATCCCCTTTTTAAAGTTGTTGTTTGAAACGGTATCCGCGTTTGGAACCGTGGGATTGAGCATGGGGATTACCACCGATCTGACTCTGGCTTCCAAGATCGTTATCATGTTCACCATGTTCATCGGCCGGATCGGCCCCCTGACCCTGCTGATCGCTTTGAGCGGCACCCAACCCAAGGCGGTATTCCAATACCCGGAAGAAAACATCATGATCGGTTGATACAGGAGAGATTCTATGAAGAAATTCGCCATCATCGGCCTGAGCAGTTTCGGCATCAACCTCGCTCTCACACTGGCCAAACATTCCGATGTTGAAGTGATCGCCATCGACGAAGATGAACGCAAGGTCAACCAGATCAAGGACCTGGTCACCCGCCCCATCACCATGGACGGCACGAACCGGGAGAACCTGGAATCGATCGGCATCAAGGAAATGGATTGCGTGGTGGTCTCCATGGGGCCAAGCCTCGAACCCAGCATTATCGCCGTTCACCTGCTCAAGGAACTCGGCGCCCGCAAAATCATCGCCAAGGCGTTGTCGGAAGACCACGAAAAAATTCTCACCCTGGTGGGCGCCACCGAAGTTTCGTATCCGGAACGGGATGTGGCCCGCAAGATCGGCTCACGCCTGCGTTTTGACAACCTTTTGGACTACCTGCCCATTGAATCGGGTTTCATGATCCAGGAGATCGCCCCCCCGGACTCCTTTGTGGGCAAAACCCTGGCGGAAATCCACCTGCGCAAGAAGTACAACGTCACGGTGATCGCCATCAAGTCCCTGATTCCCGAGGAAACCCATATCAATCCCGGGGCTGATTTCGTGGTCAAGGAGAGCGATATCCTGCTGGTTTTCGGAACCGAGGGCGATATTTCAAAACTGCACAAACGCTTGAACAACTCCCGTTGATCCTATGGATTTGAAAAACCGCTCGTGACCCGCTAAAATCAGTCCAGGAGGAGGCATGGATATTTTTGCAGTGGCCCTGGAATTCGAAAAGGAAAGTGAACAATACTACCGCGATCTGGCCGAACGCTGTGACCAGCCCGGGCTGAAACAGATCCTGAACATGTTGGCGGACGACGAAGTCAAGCACTTTCACGTGGTCAGCGCCATGCGCGACGGCAGTCACCCGGAAATGCCGGAAACCGAGATACTGCCAAGAGCAAAGAACCGCTTCTCCGCCTTGAAAAACATCTCGGCTGATCTTTGCTACGATTCCGATGAAATCGAATTGTACCGCAAGGCGCTGGCCAAGGAAAACCAGGCGGAGCAATTCTACCGCGAACAGGCCGGCGCCGCCAATGACCCCGAAAACTCCGAACTGTTGCACCGCCTGGCGGATGAAGAACGCCGCCACCGCTTCCTGATCGAGAACATGATCGAATTTCTTCACCGCCCCCAAAGATGGGTGGAGGACGCCGAGTTCAATCACTTAGAAGAGTACTGAAAAAAAAGTTGAAAAGTTGGAAAGTTGGAGAGTTGAAGAGGGAAATCGATCTGGTTATTGGGTAACCGGGAGTGCTTGTCATTTACTCGCTGCGCTCGTATCATCAGCTTGCTTCGCAAGCGTCATTGGGGACTGAAATCCGAAATCCCAAATTCCAAATCCCAAACATATTCAAATTAGCAAAATCCAAATGATCCAAACAAAAAAAAGTCGACCCTCGGATGCGGTTTTTTACTTTCGACTTTCAACTGACTCCCTGCCCCCTGTCACCTGATACCTGTCACCTTTTTTCAACTTTTCAACTTTTCAACTTTATGTTTTTACCTGCTTTACCGCGTCGATGAGGGTACCATCCACCCATTTGATAACCGCGATGGTCTTGTCCAGCAGCTTCGGCTTGGCCGGGGGACCGCCGCAGACCCGCTCCGCCTCCTCCTTCAATTCCTGAATGGTACGCAGGGGCAGACCCGCACCCCGGACCGCGCTCAGCAGGTCGCTACGCCGGGGGTTGACGGCGATACCGCGCTCCGTTACCACCACGTCGATCAGTTCGCCGGGCCCGCAAAGTGTGGTCACCCGGTCCACCACCACGGGTATGCGATCGCGGAAAAGCGGGATAGGCAGAATAACCGTTTTTCCGAGCAGACAGTTCTGCCAACCGCCGATGCCGTGGAGCAGCTTGCCGTCTGAATGGGTCACTACGTTGGCGTTGAAATCCAGGTCCACCTCGGTGGCACCCAGGATCACGATATCCAGCATGGAAGCGAAATTTCCCTTGCCGTGAAAGTTGTAGGAGGTGAATGGACTGGTATCCTGGTGGGCCGGGTTTTCACGCATGGAGCGCACCCCCTCCAGGTCGAATGTCTGACCGTCCAAAAGGAAATCCACCAGTCCTTCCTCCAGCATTTCCGTCATATAGCGGGTGGAACCGCCGCGCATGAAACGGGCGTGAACGTTGTGTTCGCGCATGAAGTCCCGCAAAAAGATGGCAAAGGCCAGGCTGGTACCGCCGGCGCCGGCCTGGAAAGAAAAATTGTCTTTCACCAGCCCCGCCGCGGTGACAAACCGCAACGCCATCTCCGCAATATGCAGCCGGTCGGGGCTGCGGGTCAGCTGGGTGGTTCCGGAGATGATCTTTTGCGGATCACCGATGCTGTCCACTTCCACCACGAAGTCCACGTCGTTGCCCTGGATCTGCCAGGGAATACACGGGAATGGCTCCAGATGGTCCGTAACCACGATCACGCGATCGGCATAGCGTGAATCCGCCAGGGCGAACCCCAGCAAGCCGCAAGCCGCCGGGCCCCGCAACCCGTTGGCATTACCGAAAGCATCAGCCGTGGGCGCGGAAATCACGGCGATATCGATATGCACCTCGCCGTCCTGGATGGCTTGCCAGCGCCCGCCGTGAGAACGCAACACGGCCGTACCCCGCATTTTCCCCTGGGAACAATAGTCACCCAGGGGACCGTTCATGCTGCCCTCGATATGGTGGATCAAACCGGACTCCAGGTGACGGATATTCGGGGCGTGCACGGGAAAGGAGGCACTGGGGAACCAGCGCAGGTCCTTGACTCCCAGTTCAGCCGCGGCATCAAAGGCCATGTTGGCCACGTAGTCGCCGTTTCGCAGGTGGTGGTGGGTGGAGATGGTCATGCCGTCCCGGACACCGCAACGTTCCAGGGCGGTTTTGATATCCGCCACGCGCTTGTCGCCTGAATCAGGATAATCGGCGCACGTCCTGAGGGGGGGGGCGGCTTTGTTACCGGTGGGGCGGAATTTGCCTACACCCTGATAG
>DSBM01000119.1 GCA_011049425.1 Candidatus Aminicenantes bacterium | reverse complement strand
TTCGTGTGGGTAAATCCGCATAGATGATGAGCGAGAAATTGTTGTGATGAGTACCCAGAGGGCATACATACCCGCAGGGCATAAAGCATAAGCGAACGCAAACGGCAGGTTCCGGGGCCCCATAGGCTGAGGCAGGACGACCGAAGGTAAAATGATGCCCCGGATTACATCCCAAATAACCACCGGGGTCATTTTAGTCCGCCGAAGACCGCATGGGTCCGAACCGAAGTGGTGAGCGGTGATTTGTGCCCGAAAGGGTACTCTCATGCAGCCTTATCATTTTTTCAAATAAGTATAACCCCCAAACCCACACGAAACGTAAAAGAACCCAACTTTTCAACTTTCTTCCGGTGAAACCAGATGATCCGTATCTACGTCTAATAAATCAGTGTCGGACATGACAGACCTGATCTCAGAGTTAAAGGCCCGTGACCGCAAGGCCTTGGTGCGCGTAATGGACCTATTCAAGGTAAAGATCTACAACTACCTGCGCGTTCTGGTGAAAGACCCTGAATTGGCGGAAGAGCTGACCCAGGATACCTTTGTCAAGGTGTATTTCAAAGCGCATACCCTGCGCACAGACAATTTGAAGGCGTGGATTTACACCATCGCCACCAACCTGGCGCGCAATGAGTTTCGGCGCCAACGCATTCGTCACTGGCTCTCTTTAGAAGAAGTGAGCGAAGGAACAGCGGCGGTGATCCCGACCGTTGAAGACGAGATCACCCTGGCGGGATTGCTATCACGCTTGCCTGGAAAGTACCGCATCCCCCTGGTGATGAAAGAGTTGGATAACTTTTCCTTTAAGGAGATCGCCGCCATGACCAACAAGCCCGTCGGTACGGTCAAAACCCTGGTCTTCCGGGCCAAGCAGCGCCTGCGGACCATGTTGCAAGAGGATGGCATCACCAGAGAAACCGCCCTGCCCCGGAATGGCCTGGCCGGGGCATTGATGAACGGAGGTATGGAATGAACCGCATGGAAGAATTGTTCAGCCGGCAGGAAATGGATCACCCCCTGTCCGAGGGCTTTGAAGAAAGGGTGTTTTCCCGCATTGAATCCTGTCGGCGCAGGCGGCGCGTGACCGTGACCACAATCGTGGTTTCCGCGGCGCTGGGTTTTGTTTTCGCTCTGGCATTGTCCCTGCCTCATTCATCCACCCAACCGGTTCTCCAGGCCAATCGCTCTCCAATCACAACCAGTTCCAAAGAGGTAATCCCCGTGGTCGAGGATGTGATGTTTTCTACTTATGACGGGCAGACCCATTACGCGGTGGAACAGGTCAGCCTGGAAGAGGAGGCGGAGTTTTAAAAAAAAAGTTGAAGAGTTGGAAAGTTGAAAAAAGGTGACAGGTATCAGGTGACAGGAGACAGGCAGTCGAAAGTTGAAAGTCGAAAGTAAAGGCAAGAAACCTCAACGACAGTCCGATTTTTTCTACTTTCTACGTTCTACCTTCTACGAGTCCTCCCAGGAGTTCCCTACCTTCGCCACTTGCCTGGTGCTTTTACTTTCAACTTTAGACTTTCGACTTTGCTCCTGCCCCTTGCCACTCGCCGCTTGCCCATAGTCATTTACCTGCAATTCGAGCGGGGATTGTCGCGAAGTAAAGGCTAGAAAACTTCGGTATCCGGCATTCCCGGAGCACGCTGATAATTCAGGAACTTGGTGTACTTGTCGATAAAAGTGAGCACAATACGCCCGGTGGGACCGTTGCGCTGCTTGGCCACGATCAGGTCGGCTTCTCCCTTGCGCTCCGTGTCATGATCGTTCTGTTCCTCGCGGTGGAGAAACATCACCAGGTCCGCGTCCTGTTCAATAGCGCCGCTCTCTTTCAAGTCAGACAACTGATACTTGGGACCTTCACTGCGACGTGTACCGCGGGTTTCCGGTGAGCGGTTCAACTGGGCCAGCGCCACTACGGGAATCTGCAGTTCCTTGGCCATCTCTTTTAAGGCCGAACTAATGGCAGACACTTCCTGGGCGCGCGAATCGCTGCGGCGGACCATGTCCGCACCCACTTTAAGCAGTTGTAGATAATCCACAAACACGATATCCAGGCCCCGCTCGTTCTTCAAGCGCCGCGCCCGCGTCTTCATTTCCACAATGGAAAGGCTGGGGGAATCATCGATATACAATCCGGCCCGGCCCAGGTTGGTGGCGGCCAGTTCCAGGTCGGCCCACTCCTTCTGAGTCAGGCGTGGTTTGCCCGTACGCAGGGCGGCCATGGAAACCCGGCCTTCCAGAGCCAGCAGGCGCATGATGATCTGGGTCCTTGCCATCTCGATTGAAAAAAACCCCACGGTTTTTTCGTACTTGATGGCCATGCGTGCAGCCACATTAAGCCCAA
Source organism: Candidatus Aminicenantes bacterium (assembly GCA_011049425.1). Taxonomy (NCBI): domain Bacteria; phylum Candidatus Aminicenantota; species Candidatus Aminicenantota bacterium. The sequence goes on along the minus strand of DSBM01000119.1, from coordinate 87,878 downwards.
GCGCGGTCTTTCCCATGGAGGGGCGGGCGGCGATTACGATCAGGTCGCCGGGATGAAATCCCGCGGTCATGTTATCCAGTTCCGTCAGGTCTGTTTTCAAGCCTTCGCTTTCCCCGTGTTTCTGGATGCGGTTAACCAACTCAACAGTGGCGGGAACCAATTCCTGCATGGGGTGAAAGCCTCGTTTGATCCGGCTCTCAGAGATCTTGATAATCGATTCCTGCAAGCGGTTCAGCACCGCCTCCGATCCTTCATGCGGAGTCTGCGCCCCCTGATCGATCACGCCCAGGGAGGTCTGCATGATCTGCCTCAACGCGGAGCGATCCTTGACCACCTGGACATATTCAGCGATATCCAGCTTTTCCGGAATGCCGTCCACCACGGAAGCGATGTAATCATAACCCCCGGCGATTTTTAATTGCCGGCGGCCTTTCAGCAGGCCGGACACGGTGATCATGTCCGCGGTTTTTCCTTTGTTGACCAAGTAATCCACGGCCGCGGCGATCACCCGGTGGGATTCACGGTAAAAGTCATCGGAATTGATCTCAGAAAACACCTCATTGACATAGCGATTGTCAATGAGCATAGCTCCCAGCAAAGCACGCTCGGAAAACTCGTCGTGCGGCATGGCGGGAATCAGTCCCGACTGACTGCCATCCGGCATTGGCTTCCCTCCCTTGTCTCGGCCTGGGCCGTACCCCTCCGCCACGGCGACAGTGCCGCGGCGGAGGGAACGATTGTCAATCCCCGGTTAAATCTTCGCTGTCGCTTTGCGATTTTTCGTCGGAATCCGCGGATTGTTCCTCAATCTCCTCCGGCTTAGCACCTTCGGTATTGGGTTCATCCGCTGCCGTTTGCGGTTCCTCCGTCACGGCCACAGGTTCCATCTCGCCTTCAGGCTTCACTCTAATGCGCATTTCAGCGGTTACTTCCGGATGCAATTTGAACAGGCAGGTGAACTCACCCACTTTCTTGATGGCTTCAGGCAGGTGAAAGCGTTTGCGATCCACTTCAAATCCTTTCTCCGCCAGGTATGTCTCTATGTCCGTGGTGGTAACGGATCCAAACAAAACGCCGTTCTCCCCGGCCTTGCGTTCGAATTCCAGGAGCACGGCTTCCAGGGATTCCTTCTGGGCTTCCGCCTTCTCACGCAGGGATTCCAACTCCTTCAAGTACTTGATTTTCCTGCGTTCCATAAGGGCGACGTTGTGGGGAGTCACGTTCAGCGCCAGCCCCCGGGGCAAAAGGAAATTCCGGGCATAGCCGGGCTTCACATCCACCACATCTCCCACGATTCCAAGTTTGTCGACTTCTCTAGTCAGCAATACCTTCATGTCAACCCCTCCTGGACTCGGCAAACTGGAGCAGCGCCATATGACGCGCCCGCTTGATGGCCTTGGTCAACTGTTTCTGGTGGTAGGAACACACGCCGCTCACCCGGGATGGAACGATCTTGCCCGTCTCCATCATGAAACGTTCCAGGGGCTTGTAGTTCTTGTAATCAATGAACTGGACCCGGTCCTTACAGAACACACAGAATTTTTTGCGCGAAAAATAAAACTTTTTATTGCTTCGACGTTGGGGTTGGGGTCTATTTGCCATCGCTATCCTCCTGTTGATCCCTGCTCCGGGGTTCACGCCTGCGATCATCACCATCCTGGTCCCGGTTCGGTTCGCGGGAGCGGCGTTCATCATTGCGCTTCCACTTCTTTACCAAGCGATTGCTTTTGCGCAAACGATCATCCAAACGCATGATAATGTAGCGCATCACCTTTTCGCTTAACTTGATGCGTTTTTCCAGTTCCGCAACATTGCCGCCGTCCATGGTGGCGTTGACAAAAGTGTAGATCCCTTCCGCATGATCCTCGATGGGATAAGCGAGCGGGCGCCTGCCCCACTCGTCTACTTTGTCCACCTTGCCTTCGTTCTTTTCCACAAGGGAAACCACAAGGTCATTGATCTTCTTGACTTCCTCTTCGGTTGCATCGGGATTTACGATGAACCCGATTTCATACGATCGTTGCATTCATCCTCCTTTTGGATTGAGGCGGCATGCGCCGCTCCGGTCCCGGTGAGGGACCGGCAGCCCCCCCCATCCGGGGGAGCAAAGAGTGTATTCGGACCGGGGTTTGATTCCCGGCGACTTCGGCGGTTGAAGCGATTCATCACAGCCTGGATGTTCCGGCTTTCGAGCAGTTCCCGCGCGGCGGAAACGGCCCGTTCCACGCCTTTTTCCAGTTTCTTCCGAGCGTCTCCCTGCAAAGGGGCCAACACGTAGGCGGCCAGGTCCACCGGCGCAGAATCATCGGGATAAATACCGATACGGATCCGGGCAAAATCCTTTCGCTCCAGGGTTTGCACCAGAGATCGCATGCCGCGATGCGTACCCGCACCGCCTTCGGCGCGAATACGGATTTCACTCAATGGCAGGTCGATATCATCGGTGATGACCACCAAATCAGACACGTCCGCCTCCAGGTAGCGCAACAGACATTCCACCCCGCGCCCGGAATCGTTCATCCAGGTGAGTGGCCGGGCAAGTACAAAGGGCTGCCCTGCATGTGTTCCCCGCCGCAGAACCACGGTTCCCAGATCGAGCGGTTCGTCGCTGCCAAGCAATTCGTGCAAACGCAGAACGGATTGAAAACCGACATTGTGCGGTGAATTGAGGTATGCCGGGTCGGGATTGCCCAGGCCCACAAAGACAGTGATGCACGCCTCCCTCTACTCGCTTTCCGACTCAGGCTCGCCCTCGTCGGGCGCGGCTTCTTCGCCCTCCACGAGTTCTTCTTCCTCTACCACGACCTCTTCTTCAGCGGTTTTGGCGGTTACGGCGCAGATCACGGAACGCGGGTCGGCCAGCATTTCGACGTCTTCACTGAATTGCAGGTCCTCCACTTTAATGGAGCTTCCCGCGTGCAGTTCGGACACATCAACGGTGATCTCGCGGGGGATCCGGTTCGGCAGGCAACGCAGTTCCAGGGTGCGGGTCACGAAATCAAATATGCCGTCCTCTTCCTTGATGCCGATGGCTTCGCCGACAATGGCGATAGGAACGCTGATCACCACGGGTTTGTTTAGGTCGATACGGATCAGATCCACATGAATCGGCGTCTCCTGCAGGTAATCGTACTGGACCTCCTTGAGCATGGCGTCCACAACAATGGATTCCCGCTCAATACGAAGCAAGGAGTTGATGCCTTTGTCGGATTTCAGGATGGATTTGAGATCTTCCCGGCTGATGGAAATCGGGATCGATTCCTCTTTTCCGCCGTATATGATCGCGGGAACGCGGCCGCTATGGCGCAGTTTTTTGGCAATACCCTTCCCCAATCGTTCGCGGGGCTCCGCCTTGATGGCAATAATGTCTTGCATTGAATGCTCCTCGTTAACAGTGCTGATCTATATCAAAAACAACTTGGATACCGATGTCTCATCACGGATGCTGGCTATGGCATCCGCAAACAGTTGCGCCACGGAAAGAACCTGGATCTTGTTATTGGCACGCAGATTGGCTTCCTGGGCAATGGTATCGGTCACAAAGATCTTTTCCAGGGGGGAGTCGGTCAGCCGTTGCAAGGCTTTTCCGGAAAAGATTCCGTGGGTGCAGGCGGCGAATACGCGGCGGGCGCCGTTTTCCCTAATGGCCCGAATGGTCTGGGTCATGGTGCCGGCCGTATCCACGATGTCATCCACCACAATGGCGTCGCAACCGTCGACTTCACCGATAATGTGCATCACTTCGGCCACGTTGGGACCGGAGCGCCGCTTGTCTCCAATGGCCAGGCGCGCGTGCAGGGGCCGGGCAAACAGGCGCGCCCGTTCGACACCGCCCGCATCCGGTGACACAATGACCAGGTTTTTCAAATTCAGATCCGCTTCTTCACGCAGGTAAGACACGAAAATGGGCAAGGCCATCAGGTTGTCCACCGGCACATTGAAAAATCCCTGGATCTGGTTGGCGTGCAGGTCAATGGTCAATATCCGCGAAAATCCCGCGGTTTCAAGCAATTCCGCCAGTAAACGCGCGGAAATGGGTACACGGGGCCGGTCCTTACGGTCCTGGCGGGCATACGCGTAGTAGGAGATGACCGCAGTGATGCGTTTGGCGGAAGCGCGTTTCAGGGCATCCGCCATGAGCAGCAATTCCATGATGTGAAAATTGATATCCCCGGACAGGGACTGGATGATAAACACATCGGCGCCACGCACGTTTTCATGGCTCTGAAAACGGATCTCACCGTCAGAGAAAGTGGTGAGGGTGCAATCCGCCAGTTCGCAACCCAAATGGGAGACGATGCTCTGCGCCAGGCCGGGATTCGCGGATCCCGAAAAAACCAAAAAGTTGTTTTTGCTCTTCATTCTGACCTGCCTGAACGGGTCAAGCTGGGGCGGGAGGATTCGAACCTCCGAATACCGGCTCCAAAAACCGGTGCCTTACCGCTTGGCCACGCCCCAATCCGTTCCTGGTACTCTTTCCGGGTTACGAAGCGGGACCGAACCAGGCGGACCCCCCGCAAGTATCGTTCCAGGGAAGGGCCCGGATCCGGAATACCGAACACGGCGCCTCCGCTGCCACTCATGGCCACGAATCCGCATCCGGCCGTGCTGATGGCCTCCTTGGCCGTCCGAACCTCCGGATAATATCCAAACGTTACCGCTTCCAGGTCGTTTTCAAGACCCGTCAGTTGTCCGGTCCTTAAAAAGGCTTCTATTTTACTTTCTCCCTGCCTGCTTGTCAAGCCAAAGCCGCGGTAAACCCGAGCCGTGGACACTTCCACGGCGGGAAGAGCCACCACCAGCGAGGGTACCCGCACATCCTCCAGCAAGGTCATCTGTTCGCCGATTCCCTCAGCGAGAACCGTGCCGCCGGCCAGGAAAAAGGGCACGTCCGCGCCCACAACAGCAGCCACTTGTGCCAAGGCCGGCATCCCCGCATCCAGGCTGCAACTGGCCGCGAAATGGAGCAGGCAGACCGCGGCGTTGCCGCTGCCTCCCCCCAGTCCCGATCCCGGCGGAATGCGTTTTTTTACACGCACGTGAAAACCGTGAGGCAATCCGTACTCACGATCCAGAACCCGAAATGCCCGGGAAATGGTGTTGTCACCGCCCCATTTCACTCCGGGCCAATCCCCTTCAACCGAACAGATCCGTTCCTTTTGCGGCGTCACCCGGATGTCGTCGCACAGATCAATGGTCTGAAAGACCGTTCGCAAAAGGTGATAGCCGTCCCGGGGCCGGCGGCCCAGGATTTCCAATCCCAGGTTGATTTTGGCAAAGGATTGCAGGTGCACCGAGGCATCAGTCTTCATGGCTGATCACTTCCTCCAGGTCGGCCTGCACCAGGGATTCCAGGGAACGGGGGGAATCGAGGACGCCGGCCACCCGCCGGCGGCGCAACACGGTTATCCTCAACTGCGCGATTCCATCCGTGATCTGCACCATCACGGGCAATCCCGAGTCCGTGTCCCTTTCCACCTGCACCCGAAGCCCGGCTTGCCGGGTCAAGGCCCGGGGCGCAACCGCGTCAAACAGCAGTCGGCGCAAATCCGCGAATTCCAGGCGCAACTGCCAGATACGCCGGATCAATTCTCTGAAATCACCGCGCCAATAGCGCTTCCGGCCGCGATTCACCAGGGTTGCCCGGTCAAGCTCTACGTGAAGGTCCATCACCACGCGGTTCAAGGGATTGAGAAACAGCATGCGCGCACGACGTCCGTCTGTATCCAGTACAACACGGCCTTTCTGGCGCTCCGTCCGTGTTTCAGCCACAAACCGTATCACAACGGAAGCGTGCCCCTGTTGGCCTGGAGGAGCCAACTGCGGTGTCCGGTAACGGCGTCCACAACCGGTAAAGACCATGAGCACCAGCAAAAAAGCAACCACAGCCGGCCCGAAAAACCGCTTAACCATGGTTCCGGCGGGCGCGCAACTGGAAAATGAACTGCTGCAACAGCAGTCGGGCCGCCTCTTCTCCCCCGGTTTTGGACTCAAAATCCATGCGGTAGATCAAGTCCAGGATTCGACCCAGGCGGTTGTCTGAAAACCGACGCACCGTGTGAATGAAACGCTCCAGAAAAAAAGAGGGTTGTTGCAGAATTTTTCCGATTTCCGCCGTCGACCGGTGCTGGCGCAACAGAAAACGGGCGGTGAAAATCTTGTTGTAATAGGTCACCAGGGTGCCGATCACCATGGCGGGTTTCACGCCGTTGGCAAAGAGATAACGCAGGACCTTCAAGTATGCGACGGCATTTTCCTGTTCAACGGCGTCGGTCAGGTCCCAGATGGAATGGGGATCCACTCCGCTAATCATGTGATCCACGTCCGGGATATCGATCACGCCTTCTTCACGCGCCCAGGTCTCAAACTGGTTGATCCATTGAATGGAAGTCACAAATCTCTCCCCCAGGATCTCCTGCAACCGCTCAAGGGCTCCCGTGGTAATGCGTATGTTGCGCTCCTTGAGGCGGTTGCGGATAAAGGCCGACACATCGCTGTCGCGAATGCCGTCCAGGTTCACCACCCGGGTGGCGGGAGAATCCAGATGTTTAAAAAGGGTCGCCAATTTGCCCTTGCGCAGTTGTTTATAGTCATCCGGAGTGAGTGCCAGGGAAATGTAGAGAATAATAAGGGAATGAGAAGAGGGCTTTTCCAGGTATTGCCGCAGAAGTTCCTGGTCGGCCTTTGCCAGGGAGATACGACGCGGGTCCCTTACCGTGGCCACGATCACTTTGCGTGACTGGATAAAAAAACTGGCGGTCCGGGCTTCTTCCACCACGTCTCCCCAGCCAGTATTTTCATCACTCTCCAGATAGTAACGGCGAAAGTTGAAATCGGTGGGGTCCTCCAGAAAGGTCTGAATATACGCCTGGATCACCCACTCACCCAGAAATTCATGAAATCCCGACAGGATGGTAAAGGGCGGCGGAGGTTGACGGCGGTTGATTTTCTGGAGAAACGAAAAGAATCCCTCCGGGGACATCAGAAATCTTCCAGGATTGAGGTTACGACGGATACGGCGAAAGCCCGGGATATGCGCTGCAGCGATTCAGTCTCCATGGAAAAGAAATCGGCGGAATCGACTTCATAGGCGTCCACGAAACGCAGATGCCGGTTCTCAAACAAGACCCGGCCTTCCTTGAGATCCATGAGCCGAATATCGAGCACAATACTAACCTGAAACTTGTCGGCGGCGGACTCGGAGTACGAAACCGGAGTCACGGTAAAAGAGATAATCCTGCCTTCCAGAACGGCATCCGCCTCATCCATACCTTCCACCATTTTCAGGCGCACACGACGGATAAACTCATCCCGCACCGCGAAAGTTACGAATTGCTCAGCCTGGTAACGACTGGTCTCGTTCTCGAAATTGCGGATAAGGATGGTCTTTACGTGCCCGGGCAGAAAGGCTCCGGTCCCGGAAAGGCGATAGCCGCACCCGTAAAGCATCACGGCAACAAAAAGCATCAGTATGATTTTGCGGATCAACTTGGTTTCCCGTAAGTGCGATTATATACCAATCCCCGGGCAACCGCAATGACGACAGTTGATTAACCCATAGACAAAAATCGAAGTTCAGGCATTCAGGTCGCGTTTGAACTTCAACAGGCTGGCGTAGTGGCAGCGTTCCTCTTTAACGATGGCCTCAATCATCTCTTCCTGCGCGGAGGGGACGAAGGTTTTGAGTTCCAGGTAAAAAAGCACGGAATCGAGTTCCTGGCGCATGGCGAACTCAACGGCTTCCGGCAGGGTGTTGATCTTTTCCATTTCGCCGCCGTACACCTTTTCGTTGAACAGGGTGTCGTCAACAAACCCCTGCATATAGGCCATGTATTCGCCGTAAACCTCGGTATCCATGGGACAGTCCGACACCTCTTCCGCCAGATTTTCAAAAAGACGGCGGTGCTTGACTTCTTCGTCGGCCAGATAGAGAAAAAATTCCTTGTTATCAGGATCGTCGGCCCGCTCCGTCCAGCGGCGATAAAAGCGTTCGCCGTTTTCTTCCAGCCGAATAGCTTGACGGACCAATTGTCTGGCATTCAGTAACGACATGGTTGCACCTCCTTTACGGAATCAGCCGGGACTGAACTTTGGGAACGTAATTTGTGCTTTTTTTTAGCAGATCTCTGCGATCCATGAACACATCCGCACTCTTCAGCCTGCTAATATGATACCATGAAAAAGACATATTTGCCATTGCAACCGGGTTACTCATCTATCACCAGACCCGGTTTTTGCTCGGACTTCATGAACTTCAGTTTCAACCCCAGAATGGTGAGTGAAGCCAACAGATTTTCCTGTTGAAGAATCACGCCTTCGGGCACCTGCACCGATGTGGGCGCAAAGTTCCAAATTCCCCGCAGACCGGCATCCACCATCATGTCCGCGATTTTCTGGGCTGATTTTGCCGGCGCTGTGATAATGCCAACTTGAACCTTCATGCGGCGGCAGACTTCGGAAAGGCTTTCCAGCGGCATCACCGGCTTGCCATGAATTCGGGATCCCACGCGATCGGGATTTTTGTCGAACGCTACCAGGATCTCCCAACCGCATTGGGAAAACCCCTCGTACCCCAGCAGGGCTGATCCCAGGGCGCCGCATCCGGCAAGTACCGCCTCCTGGGATTGACTCCATCCCAGGAATGCTTCAATGTGCTTCAAAAGGTCACGGGTGACAAATCCGACCCGGGGGCGTCCCACCGCGCCGGTCAAGGCCAGGTCTTTGCGAACTTTGATGGGATCATAACCGAATTGATGGGCCACTGTTGTAGAAGAAACCCGTTCAATTCCCTTTTCAGCCAATCCGGTCAGGAAGTGGTGGTACACCGGCAAACGGCGCATGACCGGTACCGATACTTTTGGTACTTTGTTTTTTGCCAACTGTAACTCCGCAATTGCATTATCGATAGCATAGTATCGATAGGTTGCTATGTCAAGCCCGCGTTAACAGCCCGCGCCGGACACAATCCGCAAAGCATTGCCTCGGCTTTTCATGCTTTATCGGCAGTAGAAAACTTATCGAGCAATTTGCGGTAATCATGCGGCGTATTGATATTCAAAAAAGACTGTAATTCGGGATCCACGGCCCTAACTTCTTTCTCAGATAAGACAGAAGTATTGATACGACCGATAAAATCTGCGATTTTTAGTTTTCGCTGGTAAATGTTCTCCTCGATTACCGCTCGGTTTTTCCTGGCATACACGGCCACCAGGGGTTCCATGTAGTTGTTCACGACTGGAACAACTGCATCACTTTTAGTGGAAAAAAACCGCGAGATCAAGAGTTGCAGCAACTCTACTTTCAGTAACGGCAGATCTCCGGCCACAACCAGTACGGCCTCCGTCGGAGCGTGGCACAGCGCTGTATGAATTCCGACAATCGATGCATGAAGTGCGAAACGATCACAAAAACAAAGGTATGGCGCCACATTCAAATTTTCACAATTCTCCCCAGCTACAATGATGTTTTCGGAGACTGCGGTCAAAGTAGCGACAATGTGTTGCAGGAAGCTCTTGCCACAGAACTCCAAAGCCAGCTTGTTTTCTCCAAACCGCCTGCTGGCGCCTCCAGCCAGGATGGCACAGGTAACGGATTTTTTCTGCCGCATCTCTCTAACCCAGAATGTGCAATTTATTTGAGATTTCGCTCATTGAGAGCCAGATTATAATGAAAAACGTTTTCGAGGGCAACCGCCATTTCCTCTGTTCGATTCCGGGATATATGAGTCGAACATGCCCTTGCCATCAGGGCAAACTTGAGTTATTATTGCATTCAATATCAAACAACAAATTGCAGTGGAGAAAGTCATGTATCAGAAACGCTTGCTTCTGTATTGTCTGGCCCCGATTCTTTTCATCAGCCTTGTTTCTCCCGGGCTAGCCGCGATCAAACTCGTGGACACGGAGATGTACAAGGTTGATCTGTATGGTTTCTTTAAATTTGACGCCACCTTCCAGGACAACCCGACCAACAGCCTGATCGCTCCCCGTTTCGCCGTGGCCGGCAGCGACAACGCCACCGGTTTCACCGCCATGAACAGCCGCTTCGGCTTGAACATCGTCGGGCCCAAAATCCCCGGAGATTGGAAGGTCAAGGGTACGCTTGAGCTGGACCTGTTTGATGGTGCCAACCGCAACCAGATGAAGTTTCGCACCCGTCACGCTTATCTGACCCTCTCCAAAGGAACCGTCACCGTCCTGGCCGGTCAGTTCTGGGACCTGTTCTCTCCTCTCGGCCCCACAACCATGATGACCAACGGCTACATGTGGAACACGGGAAACCTGGGATTCCGCCGGGCCCAGCTCCGCATCACCGTGACGCAGGAAAATTTTAATTTCGCCTTGAGTTTGAATGACCCCACGGTGCCGGGCGCCATCGCAACCGGCATGCCCATCCTCCAGGCCAGACTGGGACTAACCCTCGGTAACAAGAAACAAACCAAGCTGGGTCTTTCCACAGCCTATGGCAAGGACCGCCATAGCACATTCGGCGTAGAATCAGATGTAAACATCGCGGGAATCAGCCTGGACTGGATCATCCCGGCAACAGACAAGTTGATCGTGCGGGGCGAATTCGGCATGGGCGAGAATCTCTCGGTATTCCTTTCACGGGCCGGAGTTTTTCAGGATACACCTAACAACGCTTTTGATGGCGTGAAAGTAATGAGTTTCTGGGCGGAAATCCTGTACAAACTGAAAAAGGCCAGCCTATGGCTGGGTTACGCTTTTGAGAACCTGACCGAAAATGAACAATTGGGCCTGGCCACGCTTCAAAACACCAACTGTATTTTCAGTGGCATTCAATACCACATGGGCGGGAAAGTTTCCTTCGGCCTGGAATACACCCATTTCATGAGTGGTTATCTCCAGGTGGACGATAAAGCCAAAACCAACCAGCTCATCCTCAGCGTGATCTACGGATTCTAGCCTGCAGCAGATGTGCAGCCATGAACAGGGGCCCGGCAGACCGTGCCGCTGTTCATGCATAGATATTAAAACGGTTTCCCCGTAAAAACCCCACCAGTCTCATACCGTATCGCGTTCCCATTTGCACCGCCAGGCTGGTGGGAGCGGAATGCGAGACCACACCCGGGATTCGGACCTGATATGCCTTGTTGACAATTTCAGCTGATATGCGGCCACTGGTCAACAACACCAGGCCGGAAAGGTCTTTACCAGCCAGTATCGCCATTCCCACCACCTTGTCAACCGCATTGTGGCGCCCGATATCCTCAACAAAACAGACTACCTGGGACCCGTCCGATAGAGCCGCGGAATGAATGCCTCCGGTTTGGCGGAAAATCGCTGAACGCTGTGAAAAATCCCCAAACAAACTCTCAAGGATTTTTAAATCGAGTCGGAGAAGGTGCAAAGGAGTCTTTTTTTTCGTGATATCAAGTGGCATCCATCCCCCGCCGACGCCTTTGCCGCTTGCGTTTGGAACCTGTAAGTTTCGCACATGGACGTTGATGGTATCCCCATCAACCAATACTTGGGATATATCCCCAGGAGACGTGACCATCCCTGAAGTCAAGATAAAGCCGGTTGCAAATTCCCTATACAATGCCGGAGACATGGAGTGATGAATAGTGATTTCGTTGTTGATCCGCAATGAAACCAGCCGCTCCACCACCACCGCATCCTGCAAGGCCGTGATTTTTCCGTCGCGGTAGCGCTGAATTTCCAACATTTCCTGCATCTCTTGCATGTTTCGCCTCGCTTGTGTTCACAATGGAAAAAAAAGCGGGAAAGCCTGAGGCTTTCCCGCTTTTCAGTTCCCCCGATACTTACGCGATCTCTTTCTGTTTGCGGATATACACCGACCAGTACAGCGTAGCCACGAAAAAGGCTCCGCCGACGATATTGCCCAGTGTGACCGGGATTTCGTTTCTGACCAGGAATCCGTACATATTCAAGTTGGAAGAAGCGTCAACACCGGCCAGTCCGACGGTCTTGAGCAGCAAGCCCATGGGGATAAAGAACATGTTGGCAATGCTATGCTCAAATCCAGACGCGACAAAGGCCATGATGGGGAAAAAGATGGCAAATACTTTACCCACGGTGTCTCTTGAAGAGAGCGCCATCCATACAGCCAAGCATACCAGCCAGTTACAGCCAATGGCCCGGAATAACGCCGGCCAGAAAGCCAGGTCGACTTTTCCATTGGCGATGCCCATAGCAAAATTCCCGACCGCATTTCCTCCCATTTTCCACAAGCCGCCGTAAAAAATAATCAGCGCCAGCAACACGGAGCCGACCAGGTTGGCAACATACACGATCGACCAGTTGCGCATCAGTCCGCCAAAGCTCGCCTTTTTCTCTAACACGCTCAATACGATCAGGTTGTTGCCGGTGAACAGTTCCGCTCCGGCAATGACCACCAGCATCAGGCCGACGCTAAAGACGGCGCCCATCATGAACTTGGTCATGCCTAAGCCCAGATTGGCCCCCATGTCGTGGCCGACTACGGTTGCGAGCCAGGCACCAAAGCCGATAAAAACGCCGGCCAGGATTCCCAGTACGGTCAGGTTGAACACACTGGATTTCACCTTCTTCACACACACACTATTCGCCAGGTCAGCAGCAATAGTGGCGGGGTTCTTGCACTCCATCTGCATGCGTCTCCTCCTTTTGGATTAACCTATTTTTTCAATCTTACAGGCTGCAACTTTGAATTCCGGGATCTTGGCAACCGGATCCAGGGCGTCATTGGTCAACACGTTGGCCGCGGCTTCCGCGAAATGAAAGGGAATAAATACCGACTTTTCATCCACGCGGTCGCTTTGCCAGGCAAAGGTTTTGATCTGTCCCCGGCGCGATGATACCAACACCTCTTCGCCGTGCTTGATATTCATTCTTTCCATATCACGCACGTGCATCTCCATGTAGGGACCCGCAACGTATTCATTCAACGCCTGCGCCCTCCGGCTCATGGAACCGGTATGGTAATGGTAGAGAATCCGACCGGTTGAAAGCATGAAAGGATAGGCCTCATCCGGCCATTCAGCCGGCGGAATATACTCAACCGGAAAGAACAGACCCTTGCCGCGGGCGAACTTGCCTTTGTGCAGGAATTTGGTTCCCGGGTGACTGGCATCCGGGCACGGCCATTGCAACCGTTCACCGTTCATGATGCGCTCGTAGGTGATTCCCGCATACTGCGGCGTCAGGGCATTGATCTCATCAATGATATCCTTGATGGAACCGTAATTCATCGCATAACCCATGCGCCGGGCGATCTCGGACACGATTTCCCAATCCACGCGGCACTTGCCCGGGGCCTCCACGGCTTTGTTCAACCAGAGGACCCGCCGTTCCGTGTTGGTGTAATTGCCTTCTTTCTCGGCAAAAAGCATCACGGGAAGCACCACGTCGGCCATCTGGGCGGTCTCGGTCAGGAAAATATCCTGAACAACCAGAAAATCCAGGGCTTCCAATGCTTCCTTGACATGGTTCAGGTTGGGATCGGACACCATGGGGTTCTCACCCATCAGGTACATGGCCTTGATCTTTTTTTCAGCCGCGGCGTTCATCATCTCCACAACGGTCAAACCGACCTTATCGTCCATTTCCCGGCCCCAGGCTCCTGAAAACTTCTCTTTTGCCGCGGGTAGGGTTACCGCCTGGTACCCGGGATAGACATTGGGCAACGCCCCCATGTCACAGGCGCCCTGGACGTTGTTCTGGCCGCGCAGGGGATTGACGCCCGCGGATTCTTTGCCCACATTTCCCGTCAACATGGACAGGTTGGCGGTCGAACGCACATTGTCCGTGCCCGTGGTATGTTGGGTAATACCCATGGAGTAGACAATGCTGGCTGCGTCGGCGCCGGCGTAAACCCGCGCGGCTTCAATGATCTTTTCCCTGGGAATCCCCGTGATCTCTTCCACTCTCTCCGGGGTATATTTTTCAACCACTTTTTTGAATTCTTCGTAACCCTCTGTTCTGGAAGCAATGTACTCTTTGTCCTCCAGACCCTCATTGAGAATCACGTTCATCATGCCGTTCATCCAGGCCACGTCCGTTCCGTTCCGCTGCTGCATCCATACGGTTGCGTACTTGACCAGGTCGATCTTGCGTGGATCCACCACAATCAATTTGGCGCCGTGAAACAGGACGGCGCGCTTGATCCGGGTGGCGATCACCGGATGGGTTTCGGTTGTGTTGGAACCGGTTACCAGGATCACGTCCGCATGTTCCAACTCTTCAATGGAGTTGGTCATGGCACCGGAACCGAAAGTACTGGCCAGACCGGCGACGGTTGACGCATGGCACAAGCGGGCGCAATGGTCCACGTTGTTGGTACCGATCACGGCGCGCATGAACTTCTGGAAGACAAAGTTCTCTTCATTGGTGCAGCGCGCGGAAGAGAGCCCGGCCAGGCTGTTGGGGCCATGCTGTTCCTTGATCTGGGAAAAACGCCGGGCCACGAGATCAAGGGCTTCGTCCCAATCCGCTTCGCGGAACTTGCCGTTTTCCTTGATCAGGGGTGTGGTCAAGCGATCACTCTTATCCACGAAATCGAGGCCGAAGCGGCCCTTGACGCAGGTGGCACCGAAATTGGGAACCAGGTCTTCGCCCTTGACCTTGATGATCTTGTTGTCTTTCACCCACAGGTTGAGCTGACAGCCGACTCCACAATAGGCACAGGTAGTAACAACATGTTTTTCCGCGTCTTTTTTCCGTACGCGCTGTCCATATACCGGTTTGTCTGCAATGGCCCCCACCGGGCAGGCCTGCACACATTCGCCGCAACCGTCACATTCGGATTCTTTCCAGTCCGCCAGGCCGGCGACGATCACCGTCTCCATACCGCGGTTGGCGAAATTCAACACGCCCTTGCCCTGGATTTCATAGCAGGCTTTAATGCAACGGGCGCATTTGATGCACTTGGTGGAATCGTACAGCAGTACGGGAGAGCCTTCGTCCTGAAATTGGGTGATCTCCCGCCAGATCGAGGGGAAACGCCGCTTCCCCGTTTCAATCCCGTAGCGGAAAGCCAGGTCCTGAAGCTCGCAGTCACCGTCACGGGTACAGTTGATGCAATCGTCGTTGTGCTCGGAGAGGATCAGTTCCAGCAGCAGTCTGCGCTTTTCTTCCAGCTCTTTGTCAAACGCCGTAACCTTCATCCCCTCTTCAACCGTAAGCATGCACGAAGCAACCATTCCGGGCCTGCCCTCGATTTTCACTACGCACAACCTGCAATCCCCACTGGGAGAAATTTTGTTGTAGTAACAGAGACCGGGTATATCAAACCCGTTATCCCTGGCCACCTGTAGCAGGTTGGCCCCGTTTTCCGCTGATATCTCTTTGCCGTCGATGGATAATATGACCCTTTCTGACATGTTTTCCTCCTTGCCTAATTATCTGAATGGTTGATTCTATTCAGAAAATCTTGTCTGAAATTCTCTACGGCGCTTTTTACCGGCATGATCAGGGATTGGCCCAGGGGGCACAAGGACGTTTGGAACAGCGCTTCCGAAATAGTCACCATCTGGTCGATGTCCTCTTCCCGTCCCTCTCCGCTCTGGATGCGGGATATCAAGCCGTACAATTGACTGGTTCCAACCCGGCAGGGCGCACATTGTCCGCAGGATTCATGTGCGAAAAACTGGAGAACGGATGACAGCATGTCCACCATATCGGCATCCTCGTTCATCACCAAAATGGCCCCGGAACCCAGCACGGCGGCATTCTCTTTCAGGCTCTCGAAATCCATGGGCACGTCCAGCAGCTTGTCGGAAAGAAACACCCCTGCCGCGCCGCCGACCAGTGCCGCCTTGAACCGCTTCCCGCCTTTTATGCCGCCACCGTAGGAAAAGATAATCTCCCGCAACGGTGTTCCCATTTCAGTCTCGATCAGGCCGGGGAACTCCACGTGGCCCAGGATGGTAAACACCTTGGTCCCGGTTGATTTTTCCGTACCGAACTTGCGGAACCATTCGGCTCCTTCGTAAATGATTTCCGGCACATTGGCCAATGTTTCCACGTTATTGACACAGGTGGGTTTCTGCCACAACCCTCTATTGGCCGGGAAAGGCGGCTTGATCCTCGGATATCCCCTTTTCCCTTCCAGCGAATCGATCAACGATGTTTCCTCGCCGCACACATACGCCCCGGCGCCTTTCTTGATCTCGAGGTCAAAAGAGAAATCAGTATCCAGAATCCGTTCACCAAGCAGGTTGTATGCGCGGGCCTGTTCTATGGCCTTCTGGATGCGGTCAATGGAGAGCTGGTATTCTCCCCGGATATAGATGAATCCCTTGCCGGCACCGATCGCATATCCCGCGATCATCATACCCTCAATCAATTTATGCGGATCACCTTCCATGATCAGTCGATCTTTGAAAGTTCCCGGTTCTCCTTCATCCGCGTTGCAGATCATGAACTTTTCCGTTCCCTCGGCTTTGCGGGTAAACGTCCATTTCAGGCCGGTCGGGAATCCAGCACCGCCACGGCCGCGCAAGCCGGAATCGGTTATTTCTTGAATGACCTGATCGGGAGTGATGTTCCGGCTGAAAATCTTCTCTATGCCGCGGTACCCTCCGGATGCCAGCGCATCGTCGATACTTTCGGGATCGATTTTCCAGCACTTGTTCAGCACGATGCGTTGTTGTGCCCGGGTCAGCCCGATCGATTTTTGACCTTCCGGTTCGAGCTTCTTTTCCGCGACCGAATGTTCCAGCTTCTTGGCCACCCGGCCTTTCACGATATGTTCAGCAACGATCTCTTTCAGGCTTTCGGGGGTGACATTGAAATAGGTCACGTTGTCCGGATATACCACCAACTGCACGCCTTTGCCGATCACGCCGATGGTGCCGGCCTCGAGAATTTTTATTTCCCGATCCAGGTTTTCTTTTTGCAACAACGCCTGCAGTTCCCGCTTGATTTCAAAAACGCCTGCCTGGATCGTCCCCTCGTCAACGGGGAGCATAATATGAGCCCTGTAGATACTCACTTCTCCCTCCTTTTGGCATCGATTATTTCCGCGAGCCGTTCAGCGTTCAGGTTTCCATATACCTGGTCGTTGATCATAACGGCCGGAGCCACGCCGCATACACCCAGACAGGAAGTCATCTCCAGGGTAAAAAGGCGATCCGGTGTAGTCTCACCGAATCCGACTCCCAGGATTTTTTCGAGTTCAGATGAAATCGTGCCCGCACCCATCAAATGACAGGGCGGAGACTGGCACACCCGGATCACGTGTTTTCCCCGGGGTTCCAGGCTGAACATGGTGTAGAAAGTCGCGACGCCATGAACAAAACTGTGCGGAAGTTGCAGATAATCAGCCGCGGCCGCCAGATCCTCCCCGGACAAGTAATTCCACTCATTGTTGTCCTGCAGGTCGTGCAGGATGCTGATGAGGTTGTCCCCCGACTTGGGATACCTCTCCATTACGTCTCTTTTCGTCATCATTCACCTCATCTGGTTTTCTCGTTACCGACGTTGAATCGCGTCAAACTTGCATGCCTCGTAACAGGCACCGCAATGGATGCAGATCTCCTGATCAATGAAATGGATTTGTTTGATTTCTCCACTGATGGCGTCGACCGGACACTTGCGCGCGCAGGCGGTACATCCCGTACACTTGTCCGCCAGGACCGTGTAGGCAGTCAGATCCTTGCACACCAGAGCGGGACAACGTTTGTCCTGGATGTGGGCCTCGTATTCATGGCGGAAGTACTTCAGGGTAGAGAGTACGGGGTTGGGGGCGGATTGTCCCAATCCGCACAAACTCGTGGCCTTGACGGTTTCAGCCATCTGTTCCAACTGCTCCAGATCTTTGGTTTCACCCTTTCCTTCAGCAATCCACTGCAGGATCCGGTGCATCTGCTTTAAACCGACCCGGCACGGAACACACTGGCCGCAGGATTCTTCCACGCAGAATTCCAGAAAAAACTTGGCCATGTTCACCATGCAGTTGTCTTCGTCCAGTACGATCAACCCGCCGGATCCCATGATCGATCCCAGTTCCGCCAGGGATTCGTAATCGATGGGAGTATCGAGGTGTTCGGCGGGAATGCATCCCCCGGATGGACCGCCGGTCTGAACGGCCTTGAGCGCTTTGTCGCCGGGAATGCCACCGCCCACTTCATAGACGATCTCGCGCAGGGTGATGCCCATGGGGACTTCCACCAGGCCGGTGTTGTTTACGTTGCCCGAAAGGGCGAACACCTTGGTGCCCTTGCTCTTGGCCGTTCCCATGGCGGCAAACCACTCAGCGCCATTGATAACGATATGACGCAAGTTGGCCAGGGTTTCCACGTTGTTGATCACAGTGGGCTTACCCCATAATCCCTGTTCAGAAGGATAAGGCGGCTTGGGCCTGGGCATTCCCCGATGGCCTTCGACGGAAGCCATCAGGGCCGTTTCTTCCCCACACACAAAAGCACCGGCACCGGTGCGGATTTCCAGATCAAAGGAAAATCCGCTCTCCAGGATATCCTTACCCAACAGGCCGGCTTCGCGGGCCTGCTCCAAGGCGCGGTGCAAACGCCGTACCGCCAGAGGATACTCAGCCCGGATATACACGAACCCCTGGGAAGCGCCCACGGCATATCCGGCAATTATCATGCCTTCGATCACGCTGTGCGGATCGCCTTCCAGGATGGCCCGGTCCATGAACGCGCCGGGATCGCCTTCATCCGCGTTGCAGACCACGTACTTGATATCCCCGGCGGCCCGGCGGGCCAGCTTCCACTTTAATCCTGTGGGAAATCCCGCGCCGCCGCGCCCGCGCAGTCCCGATGCGGTCACCGCTTCGATCACCGCATCCGGGGTCATCTCCGTCAGGCCGCGTGCCAAAGCCTGGTAACCGTCATTGCCGATGTACTCGTTGAGATTTTCCGGATCAATACGGCCACAGTTCTTGAGAACAACTTTGCATTGTTTCTCAAAAAAAGGGATCTGGCGTTTTTCCTCCACGATTTTACGGGCTTCCGGAACCTGCCACAACCACTCCTCTACCGGACGACCCTTGAGAAAATGTTCCTCTACAATGCGCTCGGCATATTCCGGCTTGAGGCGGATGTAAAAGGCACCATCCGGATAAACCACCATGACGGGCCCCAGTTCGCAGGGTCCCATGCAACCGGTTTCAATGATGTTTATCTCTTCTTCCAGTTCATGAGCCTTGACAACCTTGATGAGCCGGTTCTTGAAATCATGGCTGTGTGACGCGATGCATGCAGCGCCCCCGCAAATCAGTACATCCAGTCTCTTTTTCATAAAAGCCTCGTCTCAAGGATCCGCCGGCGGCGGATCATTCCGTAACTTCGAGAACGTAATCAGACAAGGGACTCCCATTCACAATATGCTCTGCCACGATCTTACGGGCCACTTCAGCAGTGACATTTCCGTACACGATACCGGGTTTGTCCTTCTCAGATACCGTGACGATGGGTTCGTGAGAACTGAGACCCCGCTCACCCGCCTGGGTGACAATGACACCTGTGATGTTGCGTTTCTCGATCTCCTCGAGGAACGCCCGGAGCGTCTCCCTGGCGCCGGCGGCGATGCCGGAAGTGCCCATTCCCACTACCACGCGGACACGGGCGTCCCCATCACGAAGAAGCATATCCTTCTGATGCTTCTCCCGTATCTTTTTCAGATCTTCAAGCTTCATCGTGCCTCCTTGATTGTATGCTTATACGCTATTTCTTAGAGTTTTTGCGGAATTCGCGGATCACTTTGCGGCCCTTGTCGGGATTCAGTTTCCCGAACACTTCCTCATCGATCATCATGGCAGGGGCCAGACCACAGGCACCGAAACAACGAGCTGTCGACAAGGTGAAAATGCCGTCTTTCGTGGTTCCACCCACGGGTATCTTTAATTCATCTGCCAGGGCATCGAGCAAACTCTGAGCCCCTTTTACGTGGCAGGCCGTACCCAGGCAAACATTTATGATGTGGTCACCGATGGGCTGGGTGCGGAAGAAATTATAAAATGTCACCACACTGAATATTTCGGATTGGGGCAGATTCATTTCTTTGGCCACGAACCCCTGAACTTCGCTGGGCAGATAACCAAAAAGTTCCTGGGCTCTTTGCAGCACCAGTATCAGCGGGCCGGGGATATTGCGGTGGGAATGGATAAACTCCCGGAGCTGCCGGAATTGCGGATTCTCCGGGGTGTGTGCTCGAGTCTGAAGCATCATGTCCTCCTTCTCTGGTTCTGCGGCATCCCGAAAGCCGTTTTCCGCAAAACCCGCGACGATGTCATTTGAACGTCCGGTATCGGGAGGATCGGCAGACCGTCAGGCGCCCCGTCAACTCAACGACGGTTCGGGGAAAAGCATGCGGTGAATCCGGCCCGCTGCTGAAAACGTATCCAAATCGGTTGTCAGGACAGTCAGACCTTCATCACGGGCCCGTTCCAGGACTGCCTCGTCCGGACGACCGCCGTTGGTGACCACAATGGCGGTGATGCGCTTCAACTGCGCCACGGCGATGACATTCAGGTGGCGTTGCAGGGTCAGCCATACGGCACCTTCAGGGCAGTTGGCCATCACATCCGACAACAGGTCTGAAGCATAACCTTCACGGACGTCCGCATCCGGACCCTGGACCAGCGCCTCACACTCCAAACCGTTTACAATTCCCGATAACTTCATAATTATCTGTTTTGCAATTAACAATATAGATCGTATCGAATCTTAAGACAACCCGTCTGAAAAGTCAACCCCGTGATCGACAAAAAAGCGCTTCTTTGCCCCGAAAATTCCTCCCGCATTTTCTACATGGGCAAGCGTTCCAGATTTTCACGCAGGTACTTCCGCAGAAAAGACAGGACAGCCGGATGAGTCAGCGACATTTCGCCGATCTGCTCGCGAATTTCATGGGTGGACACTGCGAAACGCCCGGCGTCGGTGATCCAGGCAAGTACCATGTCGACATCGGGAGTGGCGGCAATCAGTTGAAACACCGTCTCGTCCACCGGCCCCATGGGCGGGGTGTCGATGTGGGTCAACCGGTACTCCGCGCGGATGCTGGTTCCTTTGCCCAATTTGCTGGTTAATCGGAAAGCCCCGTCGCACTGCAGAGCGGTTTCCTTCATCAGGGGAATCCCCAGGCCCACCTTTTTGCCCGACTTGGTGGTGTAGAATGGATCCTGGACAAGCTGTGCGGTTTCGGAGTCCATTCCCCTGCCGTTATCACTGATCTTTAGGCGGATGCGATCGTTGCGACGGGACACCTCGATGGTGATCTCAACCCGGTCCGCTCCGGCGGTGACACTGTTCTGGACCACGTCCACGATGTGGAAACTGAGGTCTGCGATCACGAGTCTTCTCTTTGCCGGTAAAGGACTTTCCCTGATCCCCGGCGATAAGCCGCAAACAAAGCGGAAAACCTGCATTCCGCGATTTCGATCCGCATGGCGGCGCGTCCGATGTCCCGGAGGTAATGGGCATCACTGTGGGAGACCAGGGAAAATGATGCCAGGTCCGGGTGTTCGCGCAACACCTCTTCGCGGGTATGCGGCCAGGCGATCTCCAAGACGGACAGATCCAGGTGGGGCGGCACCATTCCCAGGTGGGGCAAAAGACCAAACCCGTTGCTCTCCACGTGGGCGGGGATTACTTCCCCCCCGATCGCGCGCACGCGCAACACCAGCTCGTCTATCGACAGGTCCAGCGAATTGAGCAGCACCCGGGGCTCAAAGCCGGTCACATTATCATCGATATCCACAATTACCTGGTCTCCAAAGAAATCCGCATTGTTGGCGATGTCCGGAAGATGGGGATAGATTTCCCGGTAACAGGCCTGCGCGATTTCGCAATCCGGGAAGTAACAGAGTACGTGGACGCCCTCCGCTGTCTGGGCTTCCATGCCGGGGATCACCACCACCCCATCCCTGTTGCCGGCCTCGACGGTGGCGTCCACATTGGCCATGCTATTGTGATCCGTGACCGCGATCATGTCCAGCCCCAGATCACGGGCGCGGACAACTACGCCGCGGGGAGACATCTCCAGGCTGCCGCAGGGAGACAAGGCCGAGTGAATGTGCAGGTCCGCAGTCACGATCACGTTTCCTCTCCGCCGCCGCAAGCGGCAGCCCCACTATACCCCGGAACCGCCTGGAGCGCAAGAGATTACCTTGGGGACGGCGTTGACTTGGATGGGCCTCTGGGTTACACTCCGGGCAGGAGAGATCCACATGACAGCCCGAGAACTGGTCAAGATCCTGAAAGGAGAGGTGATCAGCGGTGAAAGCCGCTTGGACGAAGAAGTGCAATCCATCGGCGCCGGAGACATGATGAGTGATATCCTGGCCCTGGCCAAACCGGGCATGGTGGTGCTCACGGCCCATACTTCCCCGCAATCGGTGCGGACCGGGATGGTGACCGAGCTCCTCGGTCTGGTGGTGATCCAGAACAAGAACATTCCTCCCGCCACCATTGAACTGGCCCGCATGAACGACTTCCTGCTCATCCGTACGCCTTTCTTCATGTTTTCCGCCTGCGGCCGCCTTTATACCGCCGGTTTCAAGGGAATCGATGGCTGAAGAAAAGAACCTCAAGAAATACGTCGACATATTCCGCGACCTGACCGCCGCGGACATCATGACCCGCAACCCCGTGAGCCTGACCCCGGACAAAAAGGTGGCCCGCGCCAAAGAGATGATGAAGATCAAAAAGATCTCCGGAATCCCCATCGTGGACCGCAACGGCATTGTGGTGGGCATCATCAGCATCGAGGATATCATCAATGCCCTGGAGTACGGTCGCATCAACGAACCCCTTAAAAAAGTCATGACCCGGGACGTGGTCAGCCTGCGACCGGAAGATAACCTGCCCGACATCGTGGACAAGTTCAGCACCTTCAAACTGGGGCGCTTTCCGGTAGTGGATGAAAACAACCGCCTGCGGGGCATTGTCGCCCGCGAAGACATCCTGCACGGCATCCTGGAGAAGTTCAACCTCATCTACATCCACGACACCAAGCGCAAAACCACGCTGGACCAGGAGTTCTCCCTGATCACGGGCGAGCGTTTGCGCGGGGACGAAGCCGAATTCCACTACACCATCGACAATTCCGACATCACTTCGGCCGGAACCGGGGCGGCCCTGTTGAAGCAGTTCCTGAAAAAAAAGGGCGTCGATCAGGAGATCGCCCGGCGCGTGGGCATCGCCACCTACGAAGCGGAAACCAACGTGGTGATCCACAGTTGCAGCAAAGGCGACATCTACTGCTTTATCAAAAAGGACCGCATCATCGTGCGGGTCACCGATATGGGCATCGGCATCGAGGACCTGGACCAAGCCATGACCGAAGGATTCTCCACGGCATCCGACTATGTGCGGGAATTCGGTTTCGGAGCCGGCATGGGCATTCCCAACATGAAACGGTTCGCCGACAAGCTGGTCATCCTGGCGGAAAAAAAGAAGGGCACCCAGGTTGAAATCGTTTTTTTTCTGCCCGCGGCGGAATCGCCCTCCGGGACAGCCCAAGAGCTGAACGTTTCAGTGGAATGTCCGCGTGACCCCGATCCAAGGAGGATTCCATGAGCGGCAACAGGCAAAACCCCTGGACGACTGAAAGAGTTGCGGACCTGGTGAGGTCGCATTACGGAATCGCCGCCACGGCCCTGCCCCTGCACGGAGAGGTAGACGTCAACTTCCGCATCCGTGCCGACGGGGGCGATTATCTTTTCAAGATCTCCCCTCCCGGATCCAGAGCAGAGGTCCTGGATTTCCGCATCAGCGCCCTGGACCACCTGGCAGAAGCGGATCCGGAGCTTCCGGTTCCCCGGGTTCAGTATTCCCTTACAGGAAAACGCCTGGTTGCGATTGAATCACCAAACGAAGGAACTGTTTGGATCCACCTGCTCTCCTGGTTGCCGGGAACGCTTATGGCGGATTACCGCCCCCGGTCCCAGCGCCTGGCATCGCGGCTGGGGAGGTTTTTGGCACATTTAAACCAAGGCCTGGCGGACTTTGCCCATGGTGCGCAAAAACGGGAACTGGTCTGGGATCTCTGCCGTGCTCCCGATCTCTCTGTCCATGTGCACACCCTGAAAGACAGGCATTTGCAAAGCCAGGTGTCGGAAGTACTGGCGGACGGCCGGGAACGAATCATTCCCGCCCTGGCCGGCTGTCCCAAGCAGGTTATTCACAACGACGCCAACGACCACAACGTTCTGGTGCAAACAAATATTTCCGGGGCACCCGGCATTGCCGGGTTGGTTGATTTCGGCGACCTCGTGTACTGCTATCGTGTTTGTGAGCCCGCCATTGCCGCGGCCTATGCCTGTCTGCACCAGCAGGATCCCGTGGCGGCCATTGCCGCCCTGGCGCGGGGTTATCACCAAGTGTTTCCCCTGCTGGAAAAGGAAATCGACCAGATCTTTTGCCTGGTGCGCCTGCGCCTGGCCGCCAGCCTGGTGATGGCCGCACGCCGACAGTGCGAAGAACCGGAAAACACCTACCACCAGATTTCCAGGCAAGCTGTTTCAGATACCTTTCTACAGTTGACCGAGACCAATTTTCTGGCGGCGCGCGCGCGCATCCGCAAAGCCTGCGGCCTGGCCGCAACCCCCACAGCCGTAGAGATTCAGCGCTGGCTGGCCGAAAAGCGCAAAGATTTCGCCGCGGTGATGCAGGGTTTGGACGGCCCCGTCCGCGTTTTGGATTTGAGCGTGGCCGGACGCCACGCGCGGCCGCCCGGGAACGGAGCGGCCGCAGGCTGGCAGGTTCCAGCCGAAGAAGGCATGGCTGTGGGGCGTTACAACGAAGCGCGGCTCTGCTACACCACACCCCAGTTTCTCTCGTGCGCCGGGCCGCGCACCATCCACCTGGGCATGGATCTGTTTGACGAGGCCGGAACCGCGGTCTTTGCTCCCCTGGATGGCCGTGTGGTCACTGCCGTGGATAACGCGTTTGCCGGAGATTACGGACCCACTGTGATTCTGCAACACACCCCGGCCGGCGCTCCGCCCTTCTTTACCCTTTACGGCCATTTGGCAAGGGAATCGATCGCCGCCTTGAAGCCCGGCACACCCGTCGCTCGCGGTGAGGCTTTTGTGAGCTTGGGTGATGTGGATGAGAACGGCGGCTGGCCACCCCACCTGCATTTCCAGGTGATGACGGATTTGCTTGGATACAAAGAAAATTTTCCCGGAGTCGCCGCCCCGGACGAAAAAGAAGCCTGGCTGGAGATCTGTCCCGACCCCAACATCATACTGAATATCCCCGCAAAAGCCTTCCCCGCACCCGCCATGACACCGGAAGAGATCCTGTCCTCGCGCCAACGCCTGCTCAACCCCGCCCTCAGCATCTCTTACCGCCGCCCCCTGACCATGGTTCGGGGTTTCATGCAGTTCATGTACGACCGTGACGGCAACACGTTTCTGGACGCGGTCAACAACGTTCCCCACGTGGGCCATTGCCACCCCCGGGTGGTGGAAGCGGTGGCCACCCAGGCGGCCATTCTCAATACCAACACCCGCTACCTGCACCCGCTGCTGGTCAACTATGCCCAGCGCCTGGCGGCAACCCTGCCGGATCCGCTGGATGTGTGCTTTTTCACCAACAGCGGCAGCGAGGCCAACGACCTGGCCCTGCGCCTGGCGCGGATGGCCACGGGCCGTCGCGACATGGTGGTGCTGGACGCCGCGTACCACGGCAACCTGGCCGGCTTGATCAAAATCAGTCCCTACAAATTCAACGGCAAAGGGGGCACGGGCCGGCCGCCGCATACCCACGTGTTTCCCCTGCCCGACCCCCTGCGCGGCGAGTATCGTGGTCGGCCCGACAGCGGGGAACGTTACGCACAGAAATTCCACGAAATGTTGCGGATGCTGGAGAACGCAGGTACTCCGGCGGCGGCGTTCATGGTTGAACCCCTGCCCGGGTGCGCGGGCCAGATCGTGCTGCCCGAAGAGTTCCTGGCCCGGGCCTTTGCCGCCGTGCGTGCCGCCGGCGGAGTGGCCATCGCCGACGAGGTCCAGGTGGGATTCGGCCGCGTGGGCGACGCTTTCTGGGGATTTCAGACCCAGGACGCGCTCCCCGACATCGTCACCATGGGCAAACCCATGGGCAACGGTCACCCCCTGGGCGCGGTTGTGACCACGCGCGCGGTGGCGGACGCTTTTCGCACGGGCATGGAGTATTTCAACACATTCGGGGGCAATCCCGTCTCCTGCGCTGCCGGCCTGGCCGTACTGGACGTGATCCGCGACGAAGACCTGCAGGACCACGCCCGGCGGGTGGGAAACCGGCTGAAAGCGGACCTTGAAGCCTTGAAATCCCGCCATCACCTGGTGGCGGATGTACGTGGCCGCGGCCTTTTTGTCGGAATCGAACTGGCGCGCGACCGGGAAACGTTTGAGCCGGCGGACCGCGAAGCCGCCTACATCAGCGAGCGCATGCGCGACCTGGGCATCCTCATCAGCGTGGACGGGCCGCTGCACAACGTGCTCAAGATCAAGCCGCCCCTGTGTTTCAATAAGACGGACGCCGCCCGCCTGGTCGAAACCCTGGACGAGATCCTGGACGAGACATTCCTGCAATCCTCAAGAAATAAGTGAAAAGTTGAAAGTGAAAAGTGGAAAGTTGAAAGAAGGTGGCAGGAGGCAGGTGACACGGGCGAAAAATTTTTCGCCCCTACTTCTGTTCCGCCCTCAACTCTTTCTACTTCTTCCCTCTTCAACTTTTCAACTTTTCAACTTTAACAAAGCCAGTGGCTAAAAGATCCCGGGGATCTCGTGGCCGCAGTTGCCGCAACGATTGCCCTTCAGTCCGGTCACGCGCGCCGAGAAGCCCTCGCGGTGGATCAGCTCTGTATTACATTCCGGGCAACGGGTATGGCGGGCTTTTGACATCAGGTTGCCCACGTACACGTATTCCAGGCCGACTTCCCGAGCGGTGCGGCGCGCCCGCTCCAGGATGGCCGGAGGCGTGGGCGGGATGTTGCGCATGCGATAGGTGGGAAAAAACCGGGAAAAATGCAGGGGTACCCGGGGCCCCAGCTTGTCTACGATCCAGCGCGTCATCTCGCGGATATCCGTTACCGAGTCGTTGAGACCGGGAATCAGGAGTACCACGATCTCCAGCCAGACCCCCTCATCTTTTATCACTTCCAAGGTATGCAACACCGGCGCCAGGGTGGCGCCGCAGATCTCGTGGTAAAACTTATCGGTGAAAGCCTTGAGATCGATCTTGACCGCGCCCAGGCTGCGGCACAACTCGCGCATGGGCGCTTCCCGGATATAGCCGTTGGAAATCATCACGTTGGGAATCCCGGCGCGACGGCCCTCCCGGGCGCAGTCGAGCATGTACTCGTAAAACACCACCGGTTCACCGTACGTGTGCGCCACGCTGGTGCAACCGCGCTCTTGGGCCAGCTTCACCACGGCAGCCGGGGGCAGTTTGATTGAGCGGACCTTTTCCGGCCCCTGTTGTGAAATCTCCCAGTTCTGGCAGAAGCGGCAGGACATGTTGCAGCCCGCGGTGGCGATGGAAAAAGCGTTGCTTCCGGGATGGAAGTGAAACAGGGGTTTCTTTTCGATGGGATCAATGTTGGCGGAACAGGGAGTACCATAAACCAGTGTCACAAGGCGACCGTCGCGGTTTTCCCGAACCCGGCACACACCCCGTTCCCCTTTGCCCAGCACACATTCATTGGGACACAGGTTACATACCACTCGGTCGCGGGAAAGACTCTCGAAAAACATGGCGCGACGCACCCCGAGCGGCGGCACCGGTACCGCATCCAGTTTGCCCGCACCCAGAACCAGTCCGGCTCCGGCCGCCAGGCTGAAGCGCATGAATTCGCGCCGATCCGGACTCATTTCTCCTCCTCTGCAAAAACCTGTGCCTGGAAGACGAGGAATTCCATCTCGGTGGAGCGGTATGCCCGGGAAGAAAGACCGGCCTTGCGGCAAAGGCTGGAGAGAAACGTATCCAAGTCCCAGCCCGTTTCCGTGGCCACCTGGGGCAGGTAAACCGCCGAGGCTCGGTTTTTGCGGATGATCACGCCATCCGTACCCAGGCGAATGGCACGATAATCCCGGATCGGCTGCAGGGGGGTCATGACCGACACCTCGATGTTTACACTATCCAGTTCAGATGCTTTCAGGTTCGGGAATCGGGGATCCGCAAACGCGGCGTTGCGGGCATTCGCCATAACGCCGTCAAACAACGGCCGGGTTCCCACAATGGAACCGATGCACCCCCGCAATGCATGACCCTTGCGCAACGTCACGAACACGCCGGTTTTGCGCTTCATGGCCGGCGTCAATTCCACTCCCTGCAGAATGGTGCTGTTTTCCCTTCCGTTCAGGGCCGATTCGAGCGTGCGTCGCGCAATGGTGAGCAATCCGGCGCCCTCTTTGGCGCTGAGTTGAGCTTCAGGACTCTTTTTGCGTACGGCCGCCACGGTTCCATAACCGACGCTGAGGGTGTAGTCTTTGTTGGCATCTCCGGAAGTGGCATAAGCCACTGTTTTCAGCTCATGACTGCGTTTGTCAAACAGGTGCATCCAGACAGCCACGGGGACCACGCCGCACATGGTCATGCCCGTGCGTTCCAGGTAACCCCAGTATTCGCGGTGATCCAGGGCAACCACTTTTTCAAGCAGCCCCCGGTCCAGGCGGTGGAGTTGCCCGGCCACATCCTTTTTGAATGGAGAGTAACCGAAACGACTGCCGTAATGGGTCAAATCACTGGACGCGACCACCACGGTGTGTTCGTCCACGTAAGGAGCGATGGCAGCGGCCATGGCTTCCGTTTCAGCCGGAGTCGCCCGGCCGAACAGAATGGGAACCACTTTGAAGTCCGCTTCCGCCAGAACCCGTTGCAGGAAAGGCAATTGGTTTTCCAATGAGTGTTCCTGCTGCATGACGCGGTTGTTTACCCTGAATTTCGGTTCTTTCTCCAGGCGGTTCACCACTTCCCGGTCTACGGGAATCTTTCCCAGGGGCGTTGAATTGAATGCAAAAGAAGACACGCAGGCCCCGGAAAATCTCCCTGAATGGGAAACACCCAGGAGAATGACCCGGCGAATCCCGGTTCGGCCCTGCAAATGCATATAGCCTTGAGCGGCAACGGCTCCGCTGTGCACCAGGCCGGCATGGGGCACCACCAGCCCTTGCACAGTGGCGGGATCAAGCCGGGGACGCACCCCCCGCAAGCAACGGTCGAGCAGTTGGTTGAGTTTCTGCGGATCCTCGGGATACCATGATCCCGTTGTCAAATATCCCCGCACATCGGCGCAAACGGACGGCCGCGGGCACAGAAACGCCAGCAGCAACGCCACAAACATCCGCAATCCGACTTTCATGTCCGCCTCTCTATGTATATGGTAGGCAAACCCCCCGGCCAAGTCAACCGGGGAATCCAGCTGCCGGTCAAAAATGAAAAAAGTCCCGTGAATGCGTTTTTTTCACCCCGTGATTGTGTTACAATCCCGGACTTGGAGGAGCCATGATCGCCAAGGAGAGCCCCACCACGGAGACGGAAGCCGTACCGTCTCACACCTGTCTTTTTTCGCAATTCCCTGTTGAGAGCATGCACCATTTCCCAACCATTCGCCGTTTCCGGGACTGAGGGCCGCTTTCAGTCATATGCACGTCCATTCCTCCTCTCTAATTCCCCCAAACCGTGAGGTGTTTCCATGGAGAAGTTTGAGAAAGAACTGAACCAGGCCGCCCGGGAACGCAGGGAAAAACGCAAACCCGCGCCCAAGCAGAACGAACTTACCGTGGTTTCGGTATACTGCAAGGGCTGCGGATTGTGCGTGGACATCTGCCCCACCGGCACCCTGGAACTTGAAGACAATATGGTGAGCAAGTTCGGCGTTTCCGTCAAGGTCGCCGCCCCGGAACGCTGCATCGGCTGCCGCATGTGCGAGCGCCGCTGCCCGGATTTCGCCATTTTCGTAAACTACGAGAAATTAACAAGAGGCCAAAGCAATGGGAAAACGTCGTAAAGTCCTGCAAGGCAATATCATCGTGGCCAGGGCGGCCATTGATGCCGGCTGTAACTTTTTTGCCGGTTATCCCATCACGCCTTCATCCGAGATCGCCCAGTACATGTCCCGGGAAATGCCCAAGCTGGGTCGGGATTTCATCCAGATGGAGGATGAAATCGCCTCCCTGGGAGCCTGCATCGGCGCGTCCCTGGCGGGGCGCAAGGTTTTAACCGCCACCAGCGGACCGGGGTTCTCCCTGATGCAGGAACACCTGGGCATGGGCGTGATGGCCGAAATCCCCCTGGTCATCGTCAATGTCATGCGCGGCGGGCCATCCACGGGCCTGCCCACCAAACCCTCGCAATCCGACGTCATGCAAACCCGCTGGGGCACGCACGGGGATCATCCCATTATCGTGCTCACCCCGGCATTCGCGTCAGAGCTGTACGCGGAAACCGTGCGCGCGTTCAACCTTTCTGAACGCTTCTGGAACCCCGTCATCCTGCTGTACGATGAAGTACTGGCCAAGGCGCACGAAGACATCGAGCTTCCCTATAAAAAAGACCTGAGTATTTACAAAGAAAAGGTCCACAAGATCAAGGACCTCGATATCTACGACCGTGAGATCGGCCAGAACCCCCACCGGGTGGATTTCTTCAAGGGTTATCCCATCCACATAGACGGCCTGGAACACGACAAGCACGGCTGGCCCACATCCGAACCCGGAACCGTGCAGAAACAACAGACCCTGCGCATGCAGAAGATCTACCATTACCTGGACGACATCATCAAGTACAACGAATACTACATGGATGACGCGGAAATCCTGGTATTCGCCTTCGGGGTTTCCGCGCGTGCCGCCCTTCCCGCTGTTGAGATGGCGCGAGAACTGGGTATCCGTGCCGGTCTTTTTCAGCCTCTGACCCTGTGGCCGTTCCCCAAACAGATCCTGCGCCGGCGTTTTTCCCGCATCAAAAAGGTGTTGACCGTTGAGCTCAACATGGGCCAGGTCCGCTACGAGATGGAGCGGGTGGCCGCAGACGACGTGGAAAAACGCGCCCTTTTGCGGGCAAACGGCATTCCCTTTACTCCGGGGGAAGTCCTGGACCAGATCAAGGAGTTTTAGCATGAGACATTACGAACGATACATCCGCTACCGCACCTTCCCCACTCCCTGGTGCCCGGGATGCGGTGACGGTGTGGTACTCAAAAGCATCGCCATGGCTTTTTCCGAGTTGGAACTGGACCCCAACCACATCGTGGTGGTGTCGGGAATCGGCTGTTCGGGACGCATGCCCACCTTCTTTAACACCAACACCCTGCATACCACCCACGGCCGCGCCCTGACCTTTGCCACCGGCATCAAGCTGGCCCGGCCGGACAAAATGGTGGTGGTGATTTCCGGAGACGGAGACGCCACCGCAATCGGCGGGAACCACCTCATCCATGCCGCCCGCCGCAACATCGGCATCAACCTGATATTGATCAACAACGGCGTATACGGCATGACGGGCGGGCAGGTATCGCCCCTGACGCCCCAGAAATTCATTACCGAGACCACTCCTTACGGCAATATCGAGCCCAAGTTCGATATCGCCGAACTCCTGATCGCGGCCAAAGCCTCTTTTGTGGCCCGCGAAACGGTCAACCGCCCGGTGCAGTTAAAGGATGTGGTCAAGAAGTCTTTTCAACATAAAGGCTTCTCCGTGGTGGAAGTAATCAGCAATTGCCACATCAACCTGGGAAGGCGCAACCGCATGAAAGACCCCATCGCCATGACAAAGTGGATCGAGGGCCGCACCGTCAGCAAGGCCCAATACGAAAAGATGACTCCGGAAGAACGCCTGCACAAGTATCCCACGGGGATCCTGTTTGAAGACACGGAGCGATTGGAATACTCCGACCTCTACTACCAGCACATCATTCCCGCGGCCCAGGCCGCTGCCGAAGCCGCCGCCCTCAAGCAGGCGGAACGAAACAGCGCCTCCAAGAAGGTGAAATCATGAGCAACCTGGATAAACGCTTTGAGATCCGCTACGGAGCCGTCGGCGGCCAGGGCATCATCACCGCCGGGGCCCTGCTGGTGGATATCGTGGTACACAAAGAGAACGGCTTCGCCCTGGAAAGCCCGACCTATACCGCCACGGTTCGGGGCGGCCCCACCAAGGTCGACGTCATTTTGTCGAACAAACCCATCCTCTTCCCCCAGGCCACGGCCATCGATTTCTTTGTGTGTACCTACCAGGTTCCTTTTGACCTGTACAAATCGCGCTTGCGCGACGACGCCATCGTGGTGGTGGACTCCCACCTGGTCACGGACCTGGGGGATACCCGTTCATGGAAGCTCTACTCCATTCCCATCATCAACGAAACCAAGAAGCAACTGGGCAACGTGATCCTGACTTCCGTGGTCACCCTGTCACTCACCCAGAAGCTGACCGGCGTGATCCAGTACCGCAACATGGTGGATTTTATCCGCCAATGGGCGCCGGCGGATTTCCTGGAACTCAACATGGAGGCCATTGAACTGGGCCGCGGCCTGGTTTGATCAGGGCCATCATGGCGCAGAACCTGGTTGATTCCCTGAAACAGCGCGGCATGATCCACGACATCATGCCGGGCACCCGGGAACTCCTGTCCGCAGGCATGGTCACGGCCTACGTGGGTTTCGATCCCACCGCGGATTCCCTGCATATCGGCCACCTGGTTTCCATCATGCTGCTGCGCCACCTCCAGGCCGCGGGACATCGTCCCATCGCCCTTATCGGGGGAGCAACGGGCATGGTGGGCGACCCCTCGGGAAAATCATGTGAACGCAACCTGCTGGACCCGGAAGAACTGCTGGCCAACCAGGACGCGGTCGCCCGCCAACTGGAAAGATTTCTGGACCCGGATCCACCCGGCGGCAATGCCGCCATGATCCTCAACAACCACGACTGGCTGGGGGCATTCAACCTGCTTGATTTCCTGCGCATGGCCGGCAAACACCTGACCGTCAACTACATGATGGCCAAGGAGTCGGTGAAAAACCGGCTGGAGAGCGGACTTTCTTTTACGGAGTTCTCGTACCAGTTGCTCCAGGCCTGGGACTTTTTTCACCTCTACACCCACCATGACTGCCGGCTGCAAATGGGGGGATCCGACCAGTGGGGCAACATCACCGCGGGCACGGAACTCATCCGGCGCAAAGCCGGTGGTGAAGCCTTTGCCCTGACCTGCCCGCTGATCACCCGCGCGGATGGACGCAAATTCGGAAAGACCGAATCCGGCAACGTATGGCTGGATCCCCGCCGCACTTCACCCTACCAGTTTTACCAGTTCTGGCTCAACGTCTCGGACATAGACGCCGCCCGCTACATGCGCATCTTTACCCACCTGGATATGGACGAGATCGCCGAATTGACGGCATCCCACATGGAGGCGCCCCACCGTCGTTTGCTGCAGCAACGGCTGGGCCGGGAAGCAACGGAGATGGTCCACTCCCATGAGGCCTGGGAATCGGCCCGCGCCGCCTCGGAAATCCTGTTCGGCCGGGGCTCCACGCAAACCCTGCGCTCCCTGTCGGAAGCGGACCTGCTGGACGCCCTGGAAGGTGTGCCCCGCGCCGTCCTGCCGCGCACGCAATTAGAGAAGGGTGTGGACGTGGTGGACATGCTGGCCGTGCACACGGACGTTTTCGCCTCCAAGGGCGAGGTCCGCCGTCTGGTGGGGAACGGGGGCCTGAGCCTCAACAGAGAGCGGGTCGCGGATCCCTCCCGCATCGTGTCCGCCGGGGATCTCCTGCACAACCGCTTTATCCTGGTGCAACAGGGAAAAAAGCACTATATCCTTATCAGTGTTGAATAGCCGCCGCCACGCGCCCTGAAGCGGATACTGTAGAAGGTAGAACGTAGAAAGTAGAAAAAAGCCATGTCTCGCCCCTTGCCAATAGCCTCTAGCCACTCACCCGTCACCTTCTTTCACTTCCGCCAGGGCTTTGAGGGCGCGGCGGCGCACCCATTGGTTGGCGTCCTTGCTCAGCGTTTCCAGCAAAGGCCGGGTTTCCTCATTTTGCAGCAAACCCAGGGCTTCCGCCAGGCTCAAGCGTACATCCACGTTGGCATCGCCCACCAGGCGCCGGGCCAGGTCGGGAAGTACGCCACTGTGACGGCGGCCGAGAATCTGCACCACGGAACTGCGTACGTACCATACAGC
Source organism: Candidatus Aminicenantes bacterium (assembly GCA_011049425.1). Taxonomy (NCBI): domain Bacteria; phylum Candidatus Aminicenantota; species Candidatus Aminicenantota bacterium. Next base: position 53,775 of record DSBM01000119.1, on the reverse strand, counting down.
GCCGTTGACCGCGTCGGCCAGCACGGCTTCATCCAGGTTGATATCGGGGCTGAGATTGGCCACGACTTCTTCGCGCACACGGAAATCCTCGATCTGCAGCAAAGACAACAACAGCGACTCACTCATGGTGTCGCAATCCTTGAGCAGGTTGCGCACTACGGCCGGGCGATCGGCGGGATTCTCCCGTTTCACCATGTCGGCCAGGCGGATCTCTCCGCTGTCATGGCTGACGGTACTGGTTTCCATGGCTTTGCGCGCGGCATTGGCCACGGAGCTGTCCTGGTGATACAGGAAGCGGCGAAAGAAAAAGCGGTCGCGGTACTTGAGTTCACGCAGGATCTTTAACGCGGAAGCCATGGTCTTTGAAGAGGTCTCCGACTGCAACAGCTGCTTGAGGAAACGGATGCGTTCCGGGGGTGGCCACCGGGTAAATTCCCCTTCCTTGAGAAACTGAATCTGGTCCGATGCGCTCAGGCATAGGAAATCAACGATGGCGTCGTTCATTGCAGTTTTTCCAGCAAATGGCCCATTTTATCTTTCTTGGTCTTCATGTAATGCAGGTTGACCTTGTTGGGCTCTTCCTCCAACGGGACTCGCTCCACGATCTCCAGCCCGTAACCGGCCAGCGCAATGTACTTGGCCGGGTTATTGGTCATCAGGCGCAACTTGCGCAGCCCCAGGTGAGAGAGGATCTGGGCGCCGATACCGTAATCACGCAGATCCGGGGCGTGCCCCAGCTCCAGGTTGGCTTCCACCGTGTCCAGCCCCTGTTCCTGCAGTTTATAGGCCTTGATCTTTTCCAACAAGCCGATGCCCCGGCCCTCCTGATTGGTCAGATAGAGCAGCACGCCGCGTTTTTCCGCCGTAATCCGTTCCATGGCATGCTGGAGCTGGGTGCCGCAATCACAGCGCAGCGAACCGAACGTATCGCCGGTCAGGCACTGGGAGTGCACCCGCACCAAGACGGGCTCATCCCCGGCCACGTCCCCCTGAACCAGGGCGATGTGGGTCTCATTGTGAATCGCGTCCACAAAGCCTTTGATGGTAAAATAGCCCCAGCGCGTGGGCAAAGTGGCTTCGGCCACTTCGCGCACCAGGGATTCCTTTTGCACCCGGTATTTGATGATCTCTTCAACGGTGATAATGGGGATTTCGTGGCGGCGTGAGAACTCCTCGAGGTCGGGCATGCGCGCCATGGTTCCGTCCGCTTTCATGACCTCGCAGATCACGCCCGCGGGTTTCAGGCCGGCGATGCGCGCCAGGTCCAGCGAAGCCTCGGTCTGGCCGGCGCGCACCAGTACGCCGCCTTCATGGGCCTGGAGGGGAAAGATATGGCCGGGTCGCGCCAGGTCTTCCGGCCGCGTTTCGGGATCCACCAGGCTGCGCACCGTGACGGCCCGGTCGTGAGCGGAGATTCCCGTGGTGGTGCCCTTGCGCGCATCCACGGAAACCGTGAACGGGGTCTCGAAGTTGGACGTGTTTTCCGTCACCATGAGCGGAAGTTTGAGCTCCGCGGCCCGTTGCGGCGTCACGGAGACGCAGATCAGGCCACGGGCGTGGGTGGCCATGAAGTTGATGGCCTCGGGGGTGACTTTTTCCGCGGCGATCATGAGGTCGCCTTCATTTTCGCGGTTCTCGTCGTCGGTGATGATGATCATGCGGCCACGGCAAAGGTAATCCACTGCCGTGGACACGTCGATAAGTTGATTATTTTCCATGAATATGTCCGGTCAAGACGAAATTATAGAGGTATTTACCCACCAAATCAAGTTCCATGTTCACCCGTTCTCCGGAACGCAGGTCGTCCAGGTTGGTGGAGCGCAGGGTCTGGGGGATGACCTCCACGGAAAAGCGAGAACCCGCCACATCCACCAATGTCAGGCTCACCCCGTTGACGGCCACCGAACCCTTGTCCAGTAGCAGGGGACGCCAGTTCTTGTCACCGTACGCAAAAGTAAAACGTTCAGCGCCGCGCCCGGCACGGCGCGAGTGCAACCGGGCCGTGCCATCCAGGTGCCCGCTCACCAGTTGCCCGCCGAGGAAATCCTCCATTTTCAAAGGCAGTTCCAGGTTGAGCCGCCGGCCGGCCGCCAGGTCGGCGAAACGGGAACGCGCCAGGGTTTCTCCCGAGAGGTTGAAAGCCAGTTGACCTTTGGACATGGATACCACGGTGAGGCAGGCGCCGTCCACAGCCACCGAATCCCCCACCCCTACCCGGGAACCCAGGTCCGAGGAAACCACCAGGCGGGGTTCGCGGCCCCGGTCCAGGGAAACCAGGCGACCGACGGCCGTCACCAATCCGGTAAACATCAGGCCACCCCCCGAAAAATGAACCCTCCGGGCATTTCAAAGATCCGTTGCCGTTTGAAGCGCAGGGGTCGCTCCACCGGCATGGCCCGGGACAACAGGCCGGGCGCGTTTGTTCCCCCCAGTAAAGCGGCGGCACAGAACAGGATGACTTCATCCCACAAGCCCCGGCAAAGAAACGCATTCAGCAGCATGGGGCCACCCTCGACCATCAGCGAACCCACCGCCATTTTGGCCAGTTCACGCAGCACCTCGTCCAGGTTTACGCCGCCGGAGGCCGCGGAAACAAACCGCTGCAACGAAGTCCGGGGCAGCTTGTTTTCAGCGGTTTCGGCACTGAAAACCACGGTTGGAAAACGCTCCTGGTCGCCAAACAGGTGCAAGTCGGGCGGCAGGATGTTGCGGCTGTCCAGCACCACCCGCAAATGGCCCTTGCCCTGCCAGTCCGCCTGGCGCAGGTCCAGCCGGGGGTTGTCTTTGCGCGCGGTTCCCGCCCCCACCATGACCGCGGAGAATTCCCCTCGCAAACTGTGGGCGGCGTCCCGCATGACTTTCGGTGTCACCCATTGAGAGCAACCCGACTCATCGGTCAAACGGCCGTCCAGCGAAAGGCCGGCCTTGAGAACGACCCAGGGCCTGCCCCGGCGGTGAAAAGCCAAATAACGCTGATTGATGCGGGCGTGTACGTCCTCCAGGCAACCGACATCGACTTTTACTCCCGCTTCACGCAACCGCGCGAACCCGCGGCCGTTCACGCGGGGATCGGGATCCTGGGCGCAGGCCACCACCCGTTCCACCCCCTTTTCGAGGATCAGGTCCACGCAGGGCGGAGTGCGTCCGAAGTGAACGCAGGGCTCCAAGGTGACATACAGGGTTCCGCCACGGCTGTTTACTTTTTCCAGGGCCACGCGCTCGGCGTGGGCCGTGCCCACGCGGTGATGAAAGCCGGAAGCCAGGAGTTTTCCATTGCGCACCCAAACGGCTCCCACCATGGGATTGGGTTCGGTAAAGCCGCGGCCGCAACGCGCCAGCCACAGGGCCTGCTGCATCCAGGCAATGTCATTGCTTTTCCACTTCATGGTTACAGGGGCAAAAGCGAGTCGATGAAATCGTTGACGGAAAAGGGTTCGAGGTCTTCGGCCTTTTCTCCGGTGCCCGCAAACACCACGGGCAGTTTTATTTCGTTGAGGATGTTGAGTACCGCGCCGCCGCGGGCCGTCCCGTCCAACTTGGTGAGCACGATGCCGGTGATACCGGAGAACTCACGGAAACGCCGCGCCTGGTCCAGGGTGTTCTGGCCCATGGTGGCGTCCACCACCAGCCAGACGTGACGGGGTTGATGCGGCAGAAATCCGCGCACGATGCGGGTGAGTTTCCCCAGTTCCTGCATCAGGCCGGTGCGCGTCTGCACCCGGCCGGCGGTATCCACCACCAGCAGGTCAAAATCACGATTGACCAGGGAGGTGAGGCTGTTGTGCACAACGGAGCCGGGATCCGCCCCGCGCTCGCCGCCGACAACCGGCATATTCAGCCGTTCCCCCCACAGCGACAGTTGTGAGCTTCCCGCGGCGCGAAACGTATCCGCCGCCGCCAACAGCACCTTGCGTCCCCGGGCGCGCCAGAACAGGCCGATCTTGGCCGCGGTGGTGGTTTTGCCGCAGCCGTTCACCCCCACCAAAAGGATCACCTGTTTGCCCGGGGGCAGTCCCAGCGCCGGCGCTTTCGTGTCCAGCAGGCCGGTCAGCTCCCGCCGCAAGGCGCGGATAAACTCGTCGGCGTCAAACGGGTAACCCGTGCGCTTCTCCGCCGCCCGCAGCAGGGTTTCGGTCAGGGGCGCGGATACATCGGCCAGGATCAGGGTTTCTTCCAGTTCTTCCAGGGTGGATTCGCGGTCACGGCTGGAGTGGATCACCCCTCGCAACGCTTCCGACAAGGGGGCGGTAAACAGGCGGCGCAGTTTCATGCCCCGATTATACTCCGGGGGCTTCCGCCGCGCAATGGCGTTCAGTGAACCTGGACCTGCTCAGCTCCCCGGCGCAGATCGAGCAAGATCTCATGGTGGCTGGTACCGCCGTGATTGTCGTCGGCTTCGATCACCAGGCGTACGATATGGAAATCCTGTTCTTCTTCCAGAGGCGGATGCGGCGGGTCCGGCAAGGGAACGGGAACGGCCATACCCTCTTCCCCGGACGGCTGAACAGCCGGAGGAGGAGGCGCTTCGGGAACATTGTCGATGCGCCAGCGGATCACGCCGGTATCCGGATCCAGTTCGATGCCCCGGCCCAGGGGCGAAATCAAGCGATAGGTGACAGAGTCGTTGTCGGGATCCGCGGCAAACACCTGGTGGAAAAACTCGCCGGGCACATCAAAGGCAGCCACCGGCTTGGAGCGGAATCGCGGCGGCGCGTTGGCCACTTGCACGGTTTCACTCTTGATCCAGCGACCGCCGGCATCCGGACGCACCCGGCAGCGGATGCGGTCCCCGCGCCGGTACCGCTCCCGGGGCAACAGCGATTTTCCAACCCCCGCGACCCTGTCTCCGTTGACGTACCATTCGTAAGCCAGGGGAACCGTCCGGCGCGGATCGTCCCGGAATCGCGGCAACGCGCGCACGCCGGTTTCGACTGTGGGCGCGACGGGTTCGATCACCACCGCCTCCAGTTTGGCCGGCGGGGTGTCTTTATCCGGCTTCACAACTTTGTCTTTGTGGTCGCCGCCGCAGGCGCTGACACACACACAGACCGTCAACAAAACCAGGAGCCCGCGCATCAGGTTTCCTCCGCGGCGGCTTCGCCCTGGCTCTGATCCGGCGCTTGAAATTTCAGGGTCACGGCGCGCCTGGCCTCGCCGCCGTCATTGTCGCGCACCACCACTTCGAATCCCAGCACCTCGGGGGGGTCTTCGCCGGGACTGAGCAGGATGCGGCCGTCGCGTTCGGCGCGCAGCCAGGCGGGCAGGTCGACGCCCTCTATTTCATAGGTCAACTCTTCCCCGTCGGGATCGCTTGCCTTGATGGTGATCACGTAATCTCCCGGCCCGCGGATTTCGGGAAACTCCACGGATTCGATTTCGGGGTTGGAGTTTTCCACCAGCACGAGGTCCGTGCGCCGCCGGTCCAACTCCCTGTCGCCGGCCATAAGGATGACGTCGGCAAATACCCCGTCCCCCTTGTGAATTTTTTCTTTTGACAAGGTGGTACTCGGGGACTCCTGCGCCTTGCGGCCGTTGATCCAGAAAACAACCTTCAATGAGGTTCCCGGAGCCTCGCGGGGACGAATCCCGGCTTTGACTTCCGGTATGGAATCCCTGTACAGGCGCTCGGGCAGCAAACGCACCTCGGCCAGACGCGCGTCGGCGGGATCCGTTGCGTCCACTTCGGAGGCTTCGGCGAAATCGGCAGCGGATGCGGCCTCAGCGGTTTCGTTTCCGGCCGGGTCCGGGGCGGACACTTCCTCTGGGGATGAATCAGCACTGGAGGGCACGGGTGTATTGTCCCCGCCCCCGCCGCAGGCGGCGGGAACGAACAGCAACAACAACAGATATACCGCGGCCAGGGGCCGCGCTTTCATCGCTTGCGCTCCTTGATGAATATCACGCCGCCCGGGTACGGCAAACGCTTGTCTTCCACGCGATCCAGGGGCGGCACGGAGCCCACGGCGCCGGTGCCCAGGTATTGCACGAACTCCTTGCCCTGGTAGATGCCGCCTCCGGCGATGCGGCCCTCTTCGCGGCCGCCTTCCACCACGTCCGGGCCGCAGAACAGCGCGATGTCGTAGAGCATCATGGCGCCTTCCTGGGGAGCCACGCAGGGGTTGTCCACCGTCTGTTTCACTTCCTCGCCCGGGGGGGTATAGGTGTTGAAATAGATATGGGGTACCCCATTGAGATCGGGTATGATCAGGGGTTCGGGATCAAACAATTTGTCTTTTGCTCCGGGGAAGTTGAGGTACCAGCCCTGGTTGGCGGCCAGGTCCAGGGTGGTTTCCGCCAGTTCGGTGCTGTCCGTACCGGACAACGTCAACTGCTGCAGGTCGCCCAGGGCCACACCGGCGGTATTCCTTCCCTGGATGGCGATGTAGCGGCCGCCGGTGGGATTGGTGCGCGGGCGGTCGCGGTCGCCGGTGCCGAAAGTGACCCACAGGCGCTGGCACTGGTCGTAGGCCACGGCGGGCTGCAGGTGGATGGGGGCGTAATCGCGGGTCTTGACCGTTTCTCCGGTCACAAAGGTACCGGAGTGGATCTCGACGGTAATGGTTTTCTTGGCCCCGTCCACGGCGGTGACAAAACCGTGGGCGCCCGAGGTCTGGCCTACCACGCTGTAGCCGGCCACAAAACTGCTCGCATCCTTGCCGACTTTAAGGACATTGCCCTCGGTAATCTCCGCAATCACCCCGGATGCCAGGTCGGTGATGTTGTGTTCGTAAACCGGGTAAACCCGCCAGTTGGCGCGATCGGGGCTGGAGATGTCGATGCGGAACAGGTGGCCACCCACGTTTCCGGCATAGATCGTATCCAGCAAACCGTCGTTGTTGATGTCCACCGCGGTCAGGGCCGAAGGGATGGCGAAGTTGAACAGGGGGGACTTCGTCAGGTAGCGGACATCATCTGTTGAGCCCAGCTCCAGGTGCTCCGTGGTTTCCTCGTCTTCGGCGCCGTCACTGGCGTTGTAGCCCGCCATCCACAGGAGTTCGCCGGTGGAGGCGTCAACCACGAACACCGCTTTGCCGCGGCTGTCGGCGGATACCTCCGCATTGGGCGCGAATCCGCCGGCCAGCACGGTCACCCAGCGCTGCACCAGGTTTTCACCGTCCATGTAGCGAAGCTGGCCCGTCACGGGCTTGGCCCAGCTCTGACCGCTGTAGTCGGCGTCCTTGAACTTCCAGGCAAAAGCGGGCTGGCTGTCCACGTTGGTGACATCCATGGCGTAAAACACGTCGCCGCCGCGGCGCAAACCGTAGTAAAGCATGGTTTTCCAGGCCTGGGTGTTGCCGTCGCGGAAATAGATGTCCTCGGCCAGCATGCGCCCGTCCACGGTGTAGTCGTGCTGGTTGTCCAGGGCAATGGTTTTGAGCGTGGGCAGGACTTCATCGGGAATGAAGCCCCAGAGCTCGCTGCCGTCATCCACGTCGATCATGTGCAGGATGCCGTCGTTGGTGCCCACGTAGATCACGGGCGTGCGCGTGCTTTTCTGGGCGGCAAAGTAACCGTAGCAGTCGGCGTCGCCGGCGGGGTCACCGCTGCATTCAGCCGGGTTCTGGTTCTGCAGGTAGACCTTGCCCAAAAGCGGCGGTCCCACGAAGCCGATGTCGGAGTGGAAGATGTCGCCGAACTGCTTGCCGTTGATCTTGTTCACGATGGTTCCGGCCTCTTCCTGGGTGCAGCCGATCAACGGCGCCAGCGCGGCCGTGTTGGCCTGGGTGAACGCCACGTTGCTGGTGCCGCTGTGGGTAAACAGGGCCCGGTCGGTGGAACGGTTCTGCAATACCTGGGCCGCGTCCCAGTCTTCGGTATTGGAGAGGTTGAGCACGCGCGAGCAGGTTTCTCCGGGGTTGGCGTTCTGGCAGGCCGTCTCGGTCGCGTACAGTTCATCGGAAGCGAACTGGCCGTCTTCGTCGGCGTCAAAACCCCAGCGCTCGATCAAACGGTTGGCCAGCAAATGGCCTTCCCAGATGGGGGCGGCCGCCGAGGGCATGAAGTAGCCCACGTAGGAGACGCCGTCGGCGGCGATGGAGGCGGTTTTCTTGGGCGCGGTAATGGCCGAAAAGGCGAAGTTGCGCAGCAGGATGGAGGTGATCACGCTCTCGAACGCGGCCACCAGTTCGTCGTAGTTGTTGGCGGTGTAGTAGGCGCCGTCGCCGTTGACGGCGGTTTCCCGCAGCATGTCGTTGTCGGCGTTGAAACCGATCACGTAGGTAAATATGCCCTGGTCACCGGGCCAGCCCGTGACCGGGTCGTCGCCGAACCAGTCATCGGGAAACATGTCCTGGTTGCGAATGAAATAAGCCACGTCGTCAAGGTAATCGGTACCGCCGCTGCCGCCCAGCCAGCAGGTCCAGTTGGGGCAATAGGTGGCGGTATCGGGATTGTAATTCAGGGGAATACCATCATAATCGGTGGTATCGGCCTCGTTGGAGTCCAAATCGCCCCAACCGTCGTCCCAGGACTCCCAGTTGGCGCTGCGTTTCACGGGCTTTGTTTTGAAAATCGAACCGTTGAACTTGGGGTTGTTGAAGTAATCCTGGGAAGATTCGCCGTCGGTCATGATCACCACGTAGTTGTTCTGGCACCACCAATCGATGTCGGAAACCGCGTTGCTGACGTTGATAATGCCGTTTTCCAGTTCGTAATCCACGGGCCAGTAGGTCTTGGAAGCGGGCCCGGGCTTAATGTAGTACCAGATATCCGCCAGGGCCTCGGCCAGGGGGGTGTTGGAGTTGCCCTGAATTCCCCAGATGTTGTTCAGGTAGGCGATCAGGGAGACTTCGTCGCTGCGGTCCCCCAGCCCGTCCATGCGGTAACCGCCATTGGCATAGTCAAAAACGCCCTTATTATCGTCAAAGGTGAACAACCCCAGCATCACCTGGGTGTTGGAATTGCGCGCCACGTGGCAGAGTACCTCGCGCGTGACCTGGATGCGGGTAAAGCGCTTCATGGGCTTTTTGTAGTTGTCTTTGTCGCAGATCGACCAGGCGCCCAGCAGCGAGGTGTCGCTCACGTCAAAGGTGCCGTACATGGAGTGGTGCGAGACAGCGGCAATCTGTGCCGCATCGGCATGGATAAACACCCATTTCAGGTACTCCTTGTCCAGGCGCGTGGGGCTTGTGGTGACGTTGGTTCCCTTGGGGTCATCGTATTCGCTGTAGAGGCGCACCACCACTGGAGTCTGGCCGGGTGCCCTCTGGAAGTGGCCTTCGCCCGCCACTATGGGACCGCCCACGATGTCGGAGAGTTCGAACCAGTGGTTGCCGTCTTTTTCGTACTTGCGCGCCAGTGTGGCTACGGCGTAGTTGTAGGGCGATGTGGTGTCGGCGTACATGATGCGTTCACCCACATTGAAATTCACCGCGGCGGTTCCCACCTGGAAGTTGTTGGGGGTGCCGTCATTGGCGTAACACCCGGTCCAGGTGCCCACGTTGTTGATGTACCGGGATCCGCTGCAGTTACTTGCATAATTGCTGTCGTTATGATACAGGTACGCATTGCCGTTGTGGCGCCAGCGCCCGTACCACTGCGTGGACTGATTGGTCGCGGTCCAGTAACTGCCCCTGTCATTGAATTCCTCGGTCGAACGGCAACCATAATTATAGTAGTAACGAACTCTATCTAGGGTTCCCGGATAAGTGACGCGCGGGTCGAAGCCGTCATCGGCGGTGCCGGGGATGTTGTCCAGGCCGTTCTTGGGGTATTGGATCAGGGTGTTCATGGAACCCGAGGTATCGGCCAGGATTACCACGTTGGGTTTGACCAGGCCCGAAGTGAAGCCCATGAAGAGTTCCTTGTCGTCCCCGCCCAGGCGCGGCGCGGCCATGGTCAGAACCAGGATTGCCACCAAGATTGCAAAATTGCGCTTGTTCATCTCTTCCTCCAGGGGTTCAATACCCCGTTGTCAATATCGAGTAGATCCCGGTCTGCAGTTCCGAATAGGCACGGCGGCCGCCGGCGCGGATCTCCGATGAAATGGTTACGTTCCAGATCACCGGTGAAATCGAGGTGATGCTGCCCAGCGAAAGCCCGGGAAAGGGCGGCGGCTGAAAACCGCTGAACATGCCCACGGGTTGGGGCGTTCCCGCCAGCAGGTCACGCAGGGTGCCGGTGACATAGCCCTCGCGCAGCGGCCCCTGCTCACTGGAAGTGCTGTAGAGGTCGCGGTTGATGGCGGTGACGTACTCGGGCTGGGGCTGCTTGTAGATCTCGTTGCGGACCTCTTCCACGCCTTCAATGGCGGAGTAGTAGGCCACCTTGTTGAGGTAGTGGTTGTGGGTGGTCTGTACTTCGGTGGTACCCACGGTGAGCAGGCCCACCACCAGGATCGACAGGATCATCACGGCCATGACGGTGAGCAGCAGGATGCTGCCGCCTTGGTTATGTTTGTTTTGACAAGGTTTCATGGTTGGCTCATTTGTGTTCATTTTTTTTCTATATGGCAACGTTGTAGTTGCGCGGCTCCACGGCGAAACGGAACAGCTTGTAACGGTACTTGCCCGCGGGCAGGGTGTTTGCCGGCGCGTCTCCCAGCGCGGGCACCTGGTTGACGGCCTCGTCCACGCCGCCGAACTCATCGGTCAAGGCCACCACCCACACGCGGAACTGCTTGACCCGCTTCAGGCGCAGGTCGTCCTTGAGGTCGTCGAGCAGGTTGCCCGACACCCCGTCAAAGTAGTTCACGGCCCCGGTGGCTTCCGGCCAGTTGGGATAGGCCGTGTACGCCACTTGAAGATCGTAGATGTTTTCCGACACCACCCCCCAACCATCGGTGTTATTGCCCACGGGGTCACTGTCGCCGCGGGCGTCGGTGATGCGCAGCAACTGGCGCACCATGCGCTTCTGCGTGGTGGAGTAGACGTCGCGGAACACGTAGATGCTGAAACCGGCCAGCCGCACCACGGGCGCGTCGACGGGGTAGGTCACCTGGTCACCCGTGGTCGAGGGTTCGCTGTCCTGGTAACCCGCCATGTTGAGCAGGCCCGAGTGATACACCGAAGTACTTCGTACACTGAGCGTGGATGCAGTCGGCGGGGTCGCGGCATCCACCTCGAACACGTAGTAACCGTCGGTGGCCACCACGATCCCTTTGTCGCCCCCTTTCCAGGCGTCGATGGCCACGGTGCTGTCCACCGTGGTGTCTTTCACGCTCAGGGTCGTACCGCCCGTGGGCGAGAACGCCTGGGTCAGGCTGGTTACGGCGATGGGGTCGCCGCTGGCCAGAATGATGCCGTCCGGATAACTGGTGTTGTTCAGCGGGGTCACGCCCACGAAGTGGGCGGAAGCGCCCAGGAAAGCGCCGCTGTTGGCGATCGACAGGATGGAACCGGCGTTCTTTAATTCGGTGCTGAATGACGAGAGCAGGTAGCGCGCCTCCTGCTGCAGGTTGATGCGCGCGTTCTCGGTCCGGGCGCTCTGGCCGAACTGCATCATCAGCATGTATACCCCGCCCAGGATCACCAGGGAGAGGGCCATGACCACCATCAACTCCATCAATGAAAAACCACTGTCACGCCGGCCCATTTCAGTTCCCCCTGCGCGTGGACAGGGTGATGGAGAAGGGATACTCACCCCGCGTGTAGCCGTATTCCACGCGAACTCTGACATCCATGAGGTCGCCGGCGGCGGCGATGGTGGTGGTGCGGCGCATGCGGTCGGGATGCGTTGGTTCCGCGTCGTGGATGGCATAGGTGCCGCCGGTGGGCACGATATAGTCGACCTGGGTGCCGGCAATCAACTGGGAAGCGGGGAACTTGATGGTCTCTTCCATGCGTTCCTCGGCCAGGGTGACCGCCAGGTTCTTGCTGAAGTTCTTTTGCGTGGACACCTGCTGCTGGGTGAACCCGGTCAGTATCGCCACCAGCACAAAGGCCACCAGGGCGATGGATATGAGAATTTCCATTAAAGTAGAGCCTTGGTTACTGGTCAATTTTGATTCCTCCTGTGGGAAAAATGCGCACCTGGCGCTGGTAATCCACCTGGCTGGTCCCCGGCTTGTAGATAAAAAACGACATGTTGACATTGGTGGACTGGGGAACCGTACCGGTCACGGGATAGGCGAATACTTCACCGGTGGAATTGACCATGAAGTCACCGGCTTCACCGGCCACGAAAAAGGGTTTGCCTTCCATGGGGGTCACCGTGCGCAACGACTGCCAATTGGCGAAATCATCGAGGTTGCGCTGGCGCAGAATGGTGTACCCCGTGCCCGCGGCATTGAAGTCGATCACCATGTAGCGGTTCTCCGTGGAGGCCTGCTGTTTCAGCGCCGAAAAATCCGAGACAAAACTGTTGACCGCACTGGAAAAGGCGGCGCGCTGCATGGAACTGCGCCCCATGTTGATGGCCAGCACGGCCAGGATTCCGAAGATCGCCAGGGCGATCAACAATTCCACCACGGTAAAGCCCGGGGTGCGGCCTGAACGCTTCATCATGTACCTCCGTAAGCAAACTGGATTCCAAAAGGCCCCGGTCGGGAAACCAACTGCAGGAAAGGGTTTTCCGGACACGAGTCTCTTGACAGCATATCTCAACGGGGAAATTTTACCCACATGTAGTCCCTGATCCACCCATTATTCGTCCGCCTCGGCCGGAGAACGCAGGGCGCTGTCCAACGGTTCCACGGGCGGAAGGTCCTGCTCCGGCGCCGCGCCCAACTCGCGGAAACGCCGCGCCGTAACCAGCACCCGTCCCTCCAGCGAACCCACGGCACGGTTATACGACTGCACGGCACGGTCCAACCCGCCCTTCAAGTCTCCGAAATGCCCGGCCAGGGTGCGGATGCGTTCATACAATTCCCTGCCCAGCCTGGATATCTCGTCGGCGTTGCGCGCCAGGCGATCCTGGCGCCAGCCGTAGGCCACGGCCTTGAGCAGGGCGATCAGGGTGGTGGGCGTGGCGGGAATCACGCGGTTTTCCACGCCGTACTCGATCAGTTCCGGGGCCTGGCGCAGCGCGGCGGAAAAAAAGTTTTCCCCCGGCAGAAACAGCACCACGAACTCGGGGGTGGAAGAAAACTGCTCCCAGTAAGCCTTCTGACCCAGACGCTGCAGGTGGCGGCGGATCAGTTCGGCGTGCTCCTTCATGAACTTTTCCCGTTCCCCTTCATCAGCGGTTTCCGCCGCCTGCAGGTAGGCCTTCAACGGCGCCTTGGCGTCCACCACGATCACCTTCTCCCCGGGCAGGCGGACAACCAGGTCCGGCCGCAGGCGCGAGTCGCCGCCTTCCGCCACGGCCTGTTCCTGGAAATCGCAGTATTCAACCATGCCCGCCAGCTCCACCACCCGGCGCAACTGGATCTCTCCCCAGCGGCCGCGCACCACCGGCGTCTGCAGTGCGCGGGAAAGGCGCCCCGTTTCGTCACGCAGGTGGCGGTGGGTCTCTACCAGCGAGCGGATCTGGTCCGTGAGCCCGGAGTAGACCTGCCCGCTCTGCTTTTCCGCATCGCGGATGTGACGGTCCACTTTGTCCAGGGTTTCGTGGATGGGTTTCACCAGCAGGTTGACTTCGTCGCGGCGTTTTTCCAGGTCGTGGTCGGCCAGTTGGCGCATGCGCTCCAACTGGGTACCCGCCAGTTGCAGAAAACTCTGGCTGTTGCTTTTCAACGCTTCCAGGCTCAACGCCTTGAATGACTGGGACAACTGCTCCCGCGCCTCTTCCAGCAGGCGGATCTTTTCACCGGCGTTGTGGCGCTCATTCTCCAGATCCCGCGCCATCACCGCCAGGTCGCGGCGGGCGGTTTCCAGCTTTTCCGCCGCGGAGCGGTTCTCTTCCAGGCGCTGGCGCAACATATCGCTCTCCAGTTGCCGCCTTTCCCGTTCCCGCTTCAGCAGCAGCCAGGATATCAGTCCGGTTAGAAGCAACCCCAGCGCCAGACCGGCAAGGAATTCGGGAAACCCGGGAAACAGCATGGAATCATCTCTCCGTTTGCTTTTTCTTTGCAAGGATGCTATCATAGCGCTTCTCTGTTTGCAATTCGCGCGCCCACCGGCCGCGGCCAAGGAGGAGGCATGAAACCACTACTCGGCATCCTGATCACCACCCTGATGACCCTGACACCCGGCATGGCTGCAGATGAAGCCGCACCCGGGTTCGGCGACGGCGACTTCAGCCTGGCGCTCGGCGCAGGCATGCGCTCCATCAACGAAGATATCGCCGAGTCCCTGTACGGCAAAAACAACCTGGTCTACAGCCTGGACCTGGCCTACAGCGCGGCGGATTTTGTCGATATATTCATACACACCGACTTCTTTAAAGTAAATGGGGAAACCACCTTTACAGGTGAAAGCACCAGTCTGAGCATCGTTCCCATTGAAGCCGGGATGCGTTTGCGCTTGAGCGGCCACCGCCTGGAGCCCAACCTGGGTTTCGGCGCCGGCTACTACATGATCAAAGACGAAATCGATATCGCCGGAGAAACCTTTACATTTAAAAAGAACCAGGTGGGTTTCTTTATCGACGGCGGCTTGAGGCTCTACGTGACCCGCACCCTGTTTGTCTTTGCCCAGGGGCGCTTCACTTTCCTCAAGGTCAAACCCGAAGACTCCACGGATGAAGACGAGACCGGCATCATCTACTACCCCGAACGCGACCTGGGCGGGTTCCTGGTCTCCGCCGGCCTGGGCATCCGCTTCTGATTTCCTCCTCCAGAGAATAATGATTGAGAGTTGGAAAGAAGGGATCTCTTCCATTCTGTGTGGCTTTGGAGAGCTATTCGTATTTGAAAAAAAGAAAAAGCTGCACTAGGGTACCCTCTGGGTACTCATCACAACAATTTCTCGCTCATCATCTATGCGGATTTACCCACACAAAACGTAATAGAACCAAAAGTTGAAGAGGTAAGAAGTTTAGAAAGTTGGAAAATGGGAGAGTTGGAGAGAAAAGGCCGTGTCCATCCAGCATTCCGTGTACAAGGGGCGGTTAGGGAACCGCCCACATTTGCTCCGATTGCAAGGCAATGCGCATAAAATGAGGTCGTCATGAAAACCATCGGCATGATCGGCGGTACAGGCTGGGTATCCAGCGTGGATTATTATCGTGAAGTCAACCGCGCGGCCGCGCGCCTGCGCGGCGGCGACTTCACCGCGCCCTGCATCCTGTGGTCACTGGATTTCGGCGAATTAGCGGCCCGCAAGGAAGCGGGAGACCAGGAGCAGGTATACGCCCTGTTCCGCGATGCCGCCCTCGGGCTGGAGGCGGCGGGATGCGGCCTGCTGATGCTGTGCGCCAACACCCCCCATCTTTACGCGAACCGCCTGGAAAAAAAGTTGTCCGTGCCCCTGGTTCACATTGCCCGGGCCACCGCCGCCGAGATCCGGCACCGGGGCATGCGCCGGGTGGGGTTACTGGGCACGCGCATCACCATGGAAGGCGTGTTTTACCACGAAAAGCTGGCCGATGCCGGGATTGAAGCCCTGGTACCGCCGGCGCAGGACCGAGAGCTGATTGATCACACGATTTTCAACGAACTCATGCGCGAGGATTTCCGTCCGGAGCGGCGGCAACGCTTCCTGGAGATCATGGATGGGCTGGTGACACGCGGTGCCGAGGGGATCGTACTGGGCTGCACGGAAATCCCACTGCTGGTACGGCCGGAGCATACCGGGCACGTCTTGTTCAACACCCTGGAAATCCATGCCAGGGCCGCGGTGAGCGCGGCGCTCGAGATAGGCTGATTCGCTTCGTCAGTCCTCGATCTCCAGAGCGGCCAGGAAGGCTTCCTGGGGAATGTCGACTTTGCCGATGCGCTTCATGCGCCGCTTGCCCTTTTTCTGCTTTTCCAGCAGTTTCATTTTGCGGCTGATGTCGCCGCCGTAACACTTTGCCAGCACGTTTTTGCGCAGGGCCTTGACCACGGTGCGGGCGAGGACGCGTTTGTTTACCGCCGCCTGGATCACCACCTCGAAGAGTTGGCGGGGGATCACCTTTTTCATGCGCGAAGTGACCGCGCATCCGGCGTGGTAGGCGTTGTCGTTGTGCACGATCATGGCCAGGGCGTCCACGGCTTCGCCGTTGATGAGGATGTCGAGCTTGATGAGCGGGGCTTCCCGATACTGCTTGAATTCGTAGTCAAAAGAGGCATAACCCTGCGAGATCGATTTGAGTTTGTTGAAAAAGTCGTAGAGTACTTCCGCCAGCGGCAGTTCATAGGTCAAATGGATGCGCTGGTCGCTGATGTAGTCCATCTTTTTGTGAACCCCCCGGCGCGACTGCAACAGTTTGAGCACACTCCCCAAGTGGTCCGCCGGCGTAATTACGATGGCTTCGATAATCGGTTCTTCTATGCCGCGGATGTATTGGGGTTCGGGAAGCTGTGCCGGGGACTCGATCTCCGATACTTCGCCCGAGGTGTTGGTGATGCGGTAGCGTACGGAAGGCGAGGTGGTAACAATGGCCAGGTCGTATTCCCGTTCCAGGCGTTCCTGGATAATCTCTTTGTGCAGCAGCCCCAGAAAACCACAGCGAAAGCCGATGCCCAGGGCCGGAGAGGTTTCAGGTTCAAACGAAAGCGAGGAATCGTTGAGCACCAGTTTTTCGATGGCTTCGCGCAGTTCTTCGTGGCTGGTGCCTTCCCCGGGGTAGAAGCCGGCAAACACCATGGGCTGCGGTTCCTTGAATCCCGGCAGCGGCGCAACCCGGGTCTCTTTGGCCAGGGTAACGGTGTCGCCGATCTTGACTTCCGACACGTTCTTGATGCTGCCGATAATATAGCCCACCTCTCCGGCGGACAACTCGGCAAGGGGTGTCGGCTTGGGTGTATGCACGCCCAACTCGTTGATTTCGTAGACTGCGTTGTTGGACAAAAACTTGACCCGTTCGCCCTTGCGCAGCCGGCCGTCCAGGACGCGCACCAGGATAATGACGCCGCGGTAGGAATCAAACCAGGAGTCAAAGATCAAACCTTTCAGGGGTTTGTCGGGGTCCCCCTGGGGGGGCGGCACCCGCGCGATAATGGCGGGAATAATCGCTTCCACTCCCCGGCCGGTTTTGGCGCTGACCAGCAGGGCTTCCTCCCTGGAGATGCCGATGATGTTTTCCACCTGGTCCAGGGATTTTTCCAACTCCGTATTGGGCAAGTCGATCTTGTTCATCACCGGAATCAGCGCCAGGTCGTTGTCCAATGCCAGATAGGTATTGGCCACGGTCTGGGCTTCCACCCCCTGGGTAGAGTCGATAACCAACAGGGCGCCTTCGCAGGCGGCCAGGGAGCGGGAGACCTCATAAGTGAAATCGATGTGTCCCGGAGTATCGATCAGGTTAAGGCGGTAGGTTTCACCGTCGGAGTGTTTGTAGGTCAGGCGTACGAAGTGACTCTTGATGGTGATGCCCCGCTCCCGTTCCAATTCCATGCTGTCCAGTTGTTGTTCCTGGCGTTCACGCACGGGAATGGCGCCCACGATATCCAATAGGCGGTCGGAGAGGGTGGTTTTGCCGTGGTCGATGTGGGCGATGATTGAAAAGTTGCGGATGTGTTTCATGCTTGAGCGTCCTTGTGCAATAGCCGGGCAGCGCCCAGAATGCCGTAGTCATCACGGTCGGCGACTTCGATGCGGGTGCATTCCCGGGCGTGCTGGTGGAGGCGGACCGCCATTTCGGCATGGGCCGGGGCCAGGATGGTTTCCCCGGCCGCGGCGACACCGCCGCCGATGGTAATGATATCCGGGTTCAGGCAATTGGCAATATTGGAGAGCAGGATACCCAGGTAGCGGCCGGCCCGTCTAAAGGCCCGGCGCGCGTCGGCATCGCCGGCTTCCACGAGCTGATATACCTGGCGGGCGCTAGAGATTTCGGAATCGGGCCGGGCCTCGCTCCAGGTGCGCAGGATACCGGTTTCCGAAGCTTCGGTCTCCGCGCAGCCCCGGCCGCCGCAGCCGCACGCCCGGCCCTGGGGATGAACCACCACATGACCCAGTTCGGCCGCATAGCCGCAGGCCCCGCGCCAGGGACGGCCGTCCAGGATGATCCCGGAACCCACGCCCGTACCCAGGGTCAGGTGCACCAGACAGCGGGGACGTGGTGGCGGCTGTGAGACCCATGCTCCCAGTGCGGCGCAGTTGGCGTCGTTTTCCACCTTAACCGGCAACGAAACCCGGCGACTCATTTCAGTCGCGAATGCCGTTCCGTTCAGAAACATCAGGTTGGGGGAACGCACAATGACCCCGTCTTGCAAACGCATGAAGCCCGGTACCCCGATTCCCACGGCGGCCACGTTCCATTCTCGCCGCGCCGTGGTGACAAGTCCGCCCAGCCATTCCAGCAATTCCTCCAAGCTTTGGGGAGTGTCCGCCCGCATCACCGGGACCGCGATTTCACCATTTCGCACCGGCGCGTACTTGGTGGCGGATCCGCCGATATCGATACCCAGAACGGTCAAGGGCGCACCCCGCGGACGGCATAGACCGAGGGGCCGAAGAGCAGGGCATTCAGACGGTCCACGTTGGTGTTGAATTCACGGGCTCCCGGCAGGTCGGGCGGGATCTCCAGCAGCGCCTCTGCCTGCGGTGGCGGACCGTAAAGGATGTTTATGTCACGAAAACCACGGCTGTCTAAAAGAAAGCGCATGTATTCGGGATGCAGGGGTTTTTCGTGGGTCACATCCAGAAAGAAGATGCGGCTCAATGCAAAAATGCTAAGCGGGTTGATGGTTTCCAACAGCAGGATGCCCCCGGGTTTCAGTACCCGCCGGCAATGGGTCACCATTTCCCGCAACACCCCGGGAGCAAGGTGCTCGATCACCTGGGCGGAAAACACGCCGCCAAGGGATGCATCGGGCCGTTGCGCGAGTTCTTCCAGGATATCGGCGCGGCGGCACGGCAGCCCCCGCTGCTCGGCTTCTTCCAACATGGTGCGCGAGATGTCGATGCCCTCGGCTTTGCGTCCGGCGGAACGCAACATCTGCACGAATTC
The DNA here is from genome assembly GCA_011049425.1 of Candidatus Aminicenantes bacterium. Lineage (NCBI taxonomy): Bacteria > Candidatus Aminicenantota > Candidatus Aminicenantota bacterium. The sequence goes on along the minus strand of DSBM01000119.1, from coordinate 34,860 downwards.
CCCGCGACCGCAACCCAGGTCCAGGACGTTTTCTTTGGCGAGGAACTGGTCCACGTAGCGAGCCAGTTGGGTTTCCACCGATTCCCAGGTACCACGGAAGCGCGCCTCAAAGTCACTGTAACGGAAAGTGCTGAGGCGTTCCCGGGCGGCTTCCACCTGTTCCCGTTCCTCTGGACCGGCGCCCGCATTGTCGATGCGTTCCGCCAGGTGTTTGAGGGATTCCTCCAGGTTGAGAAAGCCGGTGATCAAGGCACGCACGTTGGCGTATTCCGCCTCCAGGGTATCGATCTTCCAGTGCAGGGATCGAAACACCTCGGATGTGTGGTTGTTGGAATAGGCATCCCATTCCCGGTCCTGGGCGGTGACCAGTTCAACGACGTTGTTGTAAAGGGTTTCGAGGATTTCCTTTGCCTGCCGGCGCCGCCTGCCCCGCAGGCCGTCCGTCAGCAGGTCGCCCAACCGGCTTAATGTATCCTTGAGTTGCTCCTGCCGTTCCTGCCTTTGCTGGATGCGGGCGTCAATCGTCCTTCGCATTCGTGTCTTTTCCCTCATTTTCGTTTTGATCTTTGCGGGAGAGGGAATCCCTGAAGTTTTTAATGCCTTCGCCCAGGCCGCGGCCCAGGTCCGGCAGCTTGCGACCACCGAAAAGCAGGGCCACTACGAGCAGGATCAACAATATTTCCCAAATTCCGAGGCTTCCGAACATGGTGTCTCCTTTATGCCCGCATTCTAGCTTCCAGTCGGGGTGGTGTCAAGCCGGGGCCGGGGTACAGTCCCGCGGCATGGCCCCGGTGAGGTTGGCGAACTCATGCAGGGCCCAGTGGGTATTCTCTTCGGCCCGGGGGTCTTCGGGATGAAAGAAAATCACGTGGATCAGTATGCGGGTGCCGGTGGTGACGCGGGTGCGGGCCGAGTCAGCGGAGGGGTTGCCGAAGGGGCCGTTCTCATCCCGCAGCATGGGTTTGCCCGCCAGGTCAATCCATCCGCGTCCGATGCCTTCGTAACCGCTGTTTTCCGCCCCGGCCGCGGCCGTAATGCCGCCGCGGATGCGTTCGGCATCGTAGAGGCCGAACGGAACCTGGAGCTGGAGTGAAAGGAGGTTTGTGGCGTCCACGGCCGGGTGGAGGCGGGGGAAGGCGAGGCCTTTGCGGATGCGGCGCCACAAAGATTCCGAAGATGGACGATAGCGGGTGGGGTCCACGCCGAAGTTGCGGTACAGGCGGCGGCTGAAGTCAAACCCCAGCGGAGGGGATGACGCGTTTCGTACCTGTTCGCAAACCGCCGTCACGTATGCCTCGTCCACTTCCCGGGGCGGGAGAGGCAGTTCAAAGGCGTTCACGCCCAGCAGCATTCGTTCCGGTTCGGTGTTGACCAGGGTGGGAAGAGATATGGGCATGGGCGTGGCTAATCGCCGTTTTCGCCGTAGTGCCGTTGCAGCCACTCGCGGTAGACGCCGCTGCGGATGCGTTCCACCCAGGCCGCGTGTTCGGCGTACCAGGTCACGGTGCGTTCCAGTCCCTGAAAGAAATCGACCCGGGGGCGCCAGCCCAGTTCCTGTTGGATGCGGCGGCTGTCAATGGCGTAGCGGCGGTCATGGCCCGGCCGGTCCTTGACGAAAGTGATCAGGTCCCGGTGGCTGGACAGGGGCCGGCCGCTGGTATCACGGGACCCGGGGTCCAGGGGCCGCAGGGTGTCGAAAAGGTCACATAGTTTTTGGACCAGGTCCAGGTTGGAAAATTCCGCGTCTCCGCCGATATTCCAGGTGGTGCCGATTTCCGCCGCGATGAGGATGCGCCACAACGCCTCGCAGTGGTCCTCTACATACAGCCAGTCGCGGATATTGCCGCCGTCGCCGTAAATGGGCAGGGGATGGCGGCGGGTGAGGTTGAGGATCATCAGGGGGATGAGTTTTTCGGGAAACTGATAGGGCCCGAAGTTATTGGAGCAATTGGACAGGGTTACGGGCAAACCATAGGTATGGTGGTAGGCCCGTACCAGGTGGTCGGCCGCGGCCTTGGAAGCAGAGTAGGGACTGCGCGGGTCGTAGGGGCTCTCTTCGCAAAAACGCCCTTCAGCACCCAGGGAACCGAACACTTCGTCCGTACTCACCTGATGGAAACGGACGTCGCGGCGGTCTTTCCACCAGTTTCGCGCCGCCTCCAGCAGGCGGAAGGTGCCTTCGATGTTGGTGCGCACAAACTCCGCTGGTGAGTGGATGGAGCGGTCCACGTGGGATTCGGCGGCAAAATGCATCACCGTATCCACCTCGTAATCAGCCATCACCCGGGCGACCAGTTCCGCGTCGGCCACGTCGCCGTGGACGAAAGTATAGCGTTCATCCGCGGAGAGGTCTTCCAGGTTCTCGGGGTTACCGGCATAGGTCAGTCGGTCCAGGTTGACCACCCGGCCGCCGAAGTCCTTGCGGTTAAACAGGAAGCGGATGAAGTTGCTGCCGATAAAACCGCACCCGCCGGTGACCAGGATCGATTCCAGGGCCGGTTTCATGACAACCCCGTACCGTCACCGCCGCCGGCCAGGTCCAGCAGATAGCGGCCGTATTCATTCTGTTGCAGCGGTGTGGCCAGGGCCTTCAGGCCGGCGGGGTCGATCCAACCTTTGCGGAAAGCAATCTCTTCAATGCAGGCGATCTTGAATGACTGGCGTTCCTGGATGGTACGGATAAAGGATGCGGCATCGTGGAGCGATTCATGGGTACCGGTATCCAGCCAGGCGAAACCCCGACCCAGGCACTGCACCCGCAGATTGCCGGCCTCCAGGTAGCAACGGTTCAGGTCCGTGATCTCCAGTTCCCCCCGATTCGATGGGGTGAGGGCGGCGGCGTATTCCACTACGCGTTCATCGTAAAAATACAAACCGGTCACGGCCCAGCGGGAACGCGGCTTGGCGGGTTTCTCCTCGATCGAGGTTGCCTTGCCGTTTTTGTCCAGGGTGACCACGCCGTAGCGATGCGGATCCCGCACGGCATAGCCGAATATGACCGCGCCTTTTTCCAGGTTGACCGCGGATTCCAAATGCTTGACCATGCCCTGGCCGAAAAAGAGGTTGTCTCCCAGAATCAAAGCGGCCGGCCCGCCGGCCAGGAAGGTTTCTCCCACCAGGAAGGCATCGGCGATACCCCTGGGCTCATTTTGGGCGGCATACTCGATACGCATCCCCAGGCTGCTCCCGTCTTTCAACAACTCCTTAAAAGCGGGCAGGTCCCTGGGGGTGGAAATGATCAGGATCTCGCGGATTCCCGCCAGCATGAGCACGCTGAGGGGGTAGTAGATCATGGGCTTGTCGTAGACCGGCAGCAATTGTTTGCACAGGGGGCGCGTGAGAGGAAAAAGGCGGGTGCCGTGTCCCCCGGCCAGGATAATGCCTTTCATGAGACCTCCAAAGTTATTCCACCGTCACCGACTTGGCCAGGTTGCGCGGCTTATCGATGTCGCAACCCTTGTGACGGGCGATGTAGTAGGCAAAGAGTTGCAGGGGAATGATGTTGAGAATTGGTTGCAGCAGTTCAATGGTGCGGGGCACCACGATCACGTCGTCGGCAATGCTGTTTACTTTGCCCGCGGCTGAGTTGGTCACCGCCAGAATGCGGCCGTTGCGCGCCTTGATTTCCTGGATGTTGCTGATCATCTTTTCATACACTGAATCCATCGGTGCAATGGCCACGGTGGGGAAGTTTTCGTCGATCAGGGAGATGGGGCCGTGTTTCATCTCGCCGGCGGGGTAGCCCTCGGCATGGATGTAGGAGATCTCTTTGAGCTTGAGGGCACCCTCCATGGCGGTGGGGTAATTCAACATGCGCCCGATAAACAGGAAATCGCGATAATCCGCGTATTTGAGGGCGATCTCCTGGATGGCGTCTGCATCTTTCAGAATAGCACGAATCTGGTCCGGCAGGCGCTTGAGCGCGCAGATGATCTCAAATCCCTCGTTAAAAGAGAGGTCCTGGTAGCGGCCGATGAGCAGGGCCATCAAGGTAAGGATCACCAACTGGGACGTGTATATCTTGGTCGAGGCCACGCCGATCTCCGGGCCGGCGTAGTTGTACACTCCCGCTTCGGTAAGCTGAGAGATAGAGGATCCCACCACGTTGACGATTCCCAGCGGCAGCGCGCCCTTGCGCTGGGCCTCTTTGACGGCGGCCATGGTGTCGGCGGTTTCACCCGACTGGGAGATGGCCACTACCGCGACACTTTCATTCAGGCGCTGGCGGCGGTAGCGGAACTCTGAAGCCAGGGCCGTCTCCACGTTCAGACGGGTCAGGTTCTCGAAGATGTAGCGGCCCACCATGCCGGCATAATAACTGGTACCGCAGGAAACGATAACGATCTTGTCAATGGTTTTCAGCCGTCCAATCACCGGCTCCAGGCCCCCGAGTTTGGACACCCCCTCGTTTTCAATCAGGCGGCCGCGAAACGCGTTTTCAACCGATTCGGGTTGCTCGAAAATCTCTTTGAGCATGAAGTGGGGAAATCCCTTGCGGTCAATGGTAAAGTGTTCTTCATCGAGGATTTCAATGCTTTTTTCCAGGATCTCGTTGCGGGCGTTCTTGATGACGTAGCCGTCGGAGTTCAAGATGGCGATCTCGTCGTCTTCCAGGTAGATCATGCGGTTGGTGTAAGGACTGAGGGCGTTGGAATCCGAGGCGGCGAAGTACTCGTCTTCTCCCACGCCGATCAGGATCGGGCTGCCGCGGCGGGCCACGATGACCTTGTGGTCCACGTCAGCGTGGATCACGGCGATGCCGAAAGTTCCCACCAGGAAGTTCAGGGATTTCAGCACCGCGGTTTCCAGATCGCCTTCAAAATACTCTTCAATCAAGTGGGCAATCACCTCGGTGTCGGTTTCGGAGTGGAATACATGACCTTTTTGAATCAACTCGTTGCGGATCTCCACGTAATTTTCAATGATACCGTTATGCACCACTGAAATCTTGCCGTTGCAGGCGGATTGGGGGTGACAGTTCTCTTCTGAAGGCCTACCGTGGGTGGCCCAGCGGGTATGGGCAATGCCGAAAGTGGCCCGGGTTTTCAAACCCACCTTTTTCTCTTCCAGGCGCGCCACTTTGCCCACGGAACGCACGGTCAGAGTGCGTCCGTCTTCCACAACGGCAAAACCGGCAGAGTCATAGCCGCGGTATTCCATGCGTTTCAGGCCTTCCATGAGGATGGGCAGGGCTGGTTGGCGCCCCACGTAACTGATGATTCCGCACATATCTGCCTCCTGCGGTTCAGAATGAATTCAACGCGCGGCTGCCCAGGGGATAGACCTGGAAGCCGATTTTTCGAAGCGCGTGGTGGTCGAGGATATTGCGCCCATCAAACAGGAACGCGGGCTGGCGCATGGAACGGAAGATGCGTTCAAAATCCAGATCCCGATATTGGCGCCACTCGGTGAGTACAGCCACGGCGTCGGCGCCCTCGGCAGCGGTATAGGGGTCGGGGGTATAGGTGACGCCCTCCCCTGCGTCCGCCAGGTCCATGCGGGCGTTCTCAAGGGCCTGGGGGTCGCTGACGATCAATTTCGCCCGTTCATCCAGGAGCAGGCGAGCCACGGTAATGGCGGGGGATTCCCGGGTATCGCCGGTGTCGGCTTTAAAGGCAAATCCGAACAGGGCGATCCTTTTGCCCGCCACGGTGTTGAACATTTCGCGTACCATGCGTTGCACGAAGCGGTGCATCTGGAATTCGTTCAAGCGCACCACCATCTCCCAGTAATCCGCCACTTCGTGCAGGTGGTAGGAACGAGCAATGTAGACCAGGTTGAGGATGTCCTTTTTAAAGCATGAACCGCCGAACCCCACGCTGGCATTCAGGAACCGCGACCCAATGCGGGAATCGCTGCCCACGGCCCGGGCGATCTCGCCCACGTCGGCATCGGTTTTTTCGCACAGGGCGGATACGGCGTTAATGGAAGAAATGCGTTGGGCCAGGAAAGCGTTGGCAACCAGTTTGGATAGTTCAGATGACCATACGCTGGTCATGATTATGCGGTCTTCCGCCATCCAGTGGCGGTAAATGTCCGCCACGGATTCCGCCGCGGCGCGGCCGCTGTCGCTTTCGTGGGCGCCGATAAGTACCCGATCCCCCTCAAGCAGGTCACGTACCGCCGTGCCTTCAGAAAGGAACTCCGGATTGGACACCACCTCGAAACGGCGTCCCCGGGTATTGGCCTTAAGGATGCGTTCCATGGCTTCGGCGGTGCGGACCGGCAGGGTACTCTTTTCTACGATGATCTTGTCACCTTCGGCGTGCTCGACGATTTCATGGGCCGTGCGTTCCCAGTACTGCAGGTCCGAGGCCATGCCCGCGCCTTCGCCGAAGGTCTTGGTGGGGGTGTTGACGGAAACGAATATAATGTCCGCGGCGCGGATGCCATCGGCGATATCGGTTGAGAAGAAGAGGTTGCGTCCCCGGGCCCCACGCACCACCTCGTCGAGGCCGGGCTCGAAGATGGGCAATTGGTCGGAGTTCCAGCGGGCAATGCGATCGGGGTTGATGTCGACCACATCAAAACGGTATTCGGGACATTTCATTGCCATGACCGCCATGGTGGGGCCGCCGACATATCCGGCCCCAATGCAAAGGATACGTTTCTGGTGACTCATCATTACCTCTTTAGCCTTTCCTTACACGTGTCCAGCCACCATCAAAGCCGGACAGACAAAACTCTCCCCTTGCGGAGAGGGAAATTATAAGAGGGAGAGACGGGGATGTCAACCCGGCGTTGACACCCGGCGCGGCTTGCCGCGCCCTGGCGGATCGTGTATAATGGCGCCATCATGAACACCAGATCCCTGTTTACCTTTATCGTTGCCTGGTTTTTTCCCGGTGCCGGTCATTTCCTGCAGAAGCGCTGGCTGCGCGGCGGCGTTTTTCTGGGCGGCACGGTCCTGTTGCTGGCTCTGGGTGTCTTCATGCAGGGAAAATTCTATACTGTGGACAACACCTACCACCCCCTCATGATCCTGGGTTTGCTGGGAGACCTGGGCAGCGGCGTATTCTTTTTCCTGATTCGTCTTCTGGGCCTGGATTCCGGTGATGTGCGCTCAATAACCCACCATTACGGCACCACCTACCTGGTAACCGCGGGGTTGATCAATTACCTGGCGGCCCTGCACGCATCCCGCCTGGTCTTGAAAGAGGAGAAAGGCGAATGATCTTTCGCAGCCACCTGTTGTCCATGGTCGTGTACGCCATTATCGTTTCCGTGATGCTGGGTTTCCTGAAATATGAATCCTTGCGCCAGGTCTGTCGTTACAGCCTGAAGCTTTTTATCTACATGGTGGGCGGGGTCATTGTGTTCAGCTGGGTCATGTATTTTGTGTGATTATTCAATAAAAGTTGAAGAGTTAAAAAGTTGAAAAGAAGGTGACAGGTCTCAGGAGACAGGGGGTAGGAACTGATTTCAATCGAAATGCAGGCGTAGGGGCGACCGGCCGGTCGCCCACGAAAAAGGGGCGCGGGCATGGATCAGGGCTCGGAAATGTCTAATTTTGAATTTCTTCTAATTTCGTATGGGTTTATTGAATAACCTTTTTTCACGAAACGCGGTCCCATTGTTTTTCCGCTGGTTTCCTCCGATTGCGGTGTATGCCCTTATTTTCTGGTTATCCGCGCAGACACCGGCCGGCCTGCCCAAGGGCATTCCCGACATTATTCCCCATTTCCTGGAGTTCCTGGTGTTGGGGTTCTTGCTGGCCCGGGCCATCTGCCCTCGCAACCGAATCGGTATGCTCCTGGTGTTGCTGTTGCTCCTCTTGTTGGCCTTGGGGGACGAGTTTCACCAGGCGTTTGTGCCCGGCCGGGTTTGTGCCCTCAATGATTTTCTGGTGGATTCTGCCGGCGCCCTGGCCGGAATCATGCTCTGGGGAAAGTTGGAAAGAAGGGGGCAGGCTTCAAGAGACAAGAGGACGCTTGACAACAGTGAAAAGTTGAAAGTAAAAAAGTAAGGTTCTCTTCCATTTTGTGTGGGTTTGGTGGGTCTGGAGTTTATTCAAATTTGAAAAAGGGAAATGCTTCATAAGAGTACCCTCTGGGTAATCATCCCCACAACCTCTCGCCAATCAGCAATGTGCTTACCCACACGAAACGTAACAGAACCCGACTTTTCACTTTTCACTGCCTGATCCGGAGGCGGCTCCAGCAGGTGGATCCACCACATCGAGCGGGCGGGCCACTCTTCCGGTGGCGGCGGCTCATCCATATCTTCCGGAGGAACCGTAACCAGCTTGGCGGCGATTTTTTGCGTATCCGGGATCTCTTCCTCCAACAGGTAGAGGGTCATGAAACGATCGTTGCGGGGCACCATGGGCAACATTTGGTTCACGTCCAATATGATGTTGGCGGCTCTTTCGCGAAACACCACGGTGCAGCGGTACTCCGTCTCGCTTTCCTGCAGCCGGATCAACGCTCGAAACGAAACCCCGTCCAAATCGTGATCCTTGTACACAGCCGCACCGGCAAACGATACCGCCAGCATTAGAAGCATCATAAGAAACGCGCTTAAGCGATCCCTTCCCATCGGCATGACCTCCCGGTATTAAATATAACATTCATTCGCGTCGTTTTCTCATTCATATTGCCATTAGCGATTTCCGTGAGCGGCAGCCGATTGCCAGCCGCGGCGGATTCGGGTAAAATGCCGCTTCGTCAGCAGAGGTGCTAAAAATGGAATTTAATTTTGATCAAATTGTCGACCGTACCGGCACCGCATCGTTAAAATGGGATTTTCGCGCGGAAAACACCGGCATTCCCGATATTCTTCCCATGTGGGTTGCAGATATGGACTTTCCGGCTCCGCCGGAAGTAGTCGAGGCGGTGAAGTCCCGGGCCGCCCACGGTGTGTACGGCTATACCGGCCACCCGGAATCCTTTTTTCAAGCCACCCGAAAATGGTTCGGCTCCGTTCACAACTGGGAAATAAAAGAGGAATCGATCATTGTCACCCCCGGAGTTGTTCCCGCCATCAACCTCGCGATTCAAACCTTTACCCGGCCCGGGGAAAAAATCATCATTCAGCCCCCGGTGTATTACCCATTCATGTGGGCCGTGGAAAACAATCAGCGCGAAATCGCCGCCAATCAGCTGGTGCGGGTGCACGATACCTGGCGTATGGACCTGGAGGACCTGGAAAATAAAATTGGCGCCGGTGCAAGCATGCTGATCCTGTGCAGCCCACACAACCCCGTAGCCCGGGTGTGGACCCGAAAGGAATTGGAAGAACTGGCGGCGCTCTGCCGCCGTCACGACATCCTGATTGTGAGTGACGAGATCCACGCCGACCTGGCCATGCCTGGGCACATTCACCTCCCCCTGGAGACGGTCGCCCCGGATCTGAGGGAACGCATCATCACCTGCACCTCCCCCTCCAAGACCTTCAACCTGGCGGGACTGCAGGTTTCCTCTACCATCATTCCCGATCCAGGGTTGCACGCCCGATTCAACACCGCCATGAAAACCGTAGGCCTTGGATTAAGCAATCCTTTCGGTATCGTAGCCGCCGAAGCCGCTTATCGCCACGGCCGCAAATGGCTGGATAAACTGCTGGCATACATCAAGGCCAACCACACGTACCTGGCGGGAATCTGTCGCGAAAAAATCCCCTGGGCCAACCCCATGCCCCTGGAAGGCACCTACTTGGCCTGGATCGACTGCCATGCGGCCGGCCTGGAAGATGAAACGTTAAGCAAACGTCTGCGCGAAAAGGCCCGCGTATGGCTGGACGAAGGCCCCCTTTTTGGTCCCGGAGGCGAGGGTTTCCAACGCATGAATCTGGCCTGTCCGCGGGCAATCCTGGCTAGAGCCCTGGAACGGATTGCCGGGATACCTGTATCCTGACACATCATCATGATCAGAATCACGCGCATTTCAAGGGGTTGAGCGGGGAAAGGCACATCACTTACTTGACATTCCACCGAATTTAACTGATAATTCAATTTCGGTACCAACCCCATCGCCGGATTCAAGAACAAACATTTTGATTCCGTGGCGACCAGACGAAAACGGGTCTTTTCACGCCGATCCCGGGAGGCAATCATGAATCCAGACCAGCCCGAATACGACCGCATGTACCTGAAGGTCGAGCAGATGTGCCGCGATTTCGCCCTGTTCCCTCCCTCGGAGCACCGCGCACTCCACCGGCGGGTACGCGGCTTGCTTTCTCCCAGCGTGATTGAAACCCGCTTGAAAGAGTTGGAAAAGCTGGACCTGAACGACTACATCGCCCGCACGGTGCAACCGGCCGGGGAGCCATCACGGCCCGGCTCAATGGCGGTGATCCACCGCCTGGGTGGAACCATTTTGCGCAAAGTACTCATGGGGCCGTTGGCCATAGTGGAAATGGAAATGGATTTCAGCGCACGGCGGCGACGCATCGGCATCATCGCCCAGGAAAGGACCATTGCCAACGGGGTGTGGATGCCGGAACACCACGAAGCCGCGGCATGGCATGCGCGGGAATTCGCCAACCTGGGCATTCCCATCATCACCTTCATCGACACGCCCGGGGCGGATGCCGGTGAAATCGCCAACCGCGGCAACCAGGCCCACCAGATTTCACGCCTCATCGCGGAAATGGTGAACATCGACGTTCCCACTGTGGCGGTTATCCTGGGGAACGGGTACTCGGGCGGGGCCATTCCCCTGGCCGCAGCCAACCTTTTGCTCAGCGTGCGCGACGGGGTGTTTAATACCATCCATCCGTCCGGGCTGGCCAGTATTGCGCGCAAACTTAATCTTTCATGGCAGGAATGTGCACGCTTCGTGGGTGTTTCCGCCATGGAACTCTTTTCTCAGGCTATCATCGACGGCATCATTGATTTTGTACCCGGGGAGGATCAAACCAAACTGGAGAACCTGAGATCAGCTCTCACAACTGCCATAAAATGCATCGAGACCGAAAATCTCGATTTCGTGAGCCGTACCCCTGAAATCCACAGTCACTACCGACGCAGTGTATATCGTTTTATCGATCCCTCGTTGCGATTGCGGTTTTTGAAGGAACACGGCGTGTTTCATACCGCTCCGGGTCCGACCGAGCACTTGAACGTATTCGGAGCCGCATGCCGCTACCAGCGTTACCTGAACCTGAGATCCCGGGTCCGGTCCACCACAAAAGAACAATACGGACGCCTGGCACTCGCTCCATCACCTCCGGGGGTCGACATGAACCTGCGGCTTCAGCGGCAGCAGCAGGCCATCTTCCAGGCCTGGCTGCAAGACCCCGACCGCGTGGCTTACGACGATCGCATGCTCCGGGCCCTGAAAAGTTTTCACTATTGGTTCGATAACGTGCACCGCCAGCGGGGACGGCTGCATACCTTGCTGCTGGGGGATGCGCACTCCAACCTGGAATGGTCACGGGATCACCTCCAACTTCTGCTGGGGTTCTTTGTGTTGAACCGCTGGAAAACCGACGCCCCCGCAAACTTCCGCTTTCTGCTCGATGCCTTGAAATCACCGCAACGCACGTGCCGACTTTTCACTAAAGACGCCCTCGCGGACCCGGCCGGGCTGGCCGCCATCATCCTTTCCGGAACAGATCCGGTCGCGAAAGCAATCAAGCAACGAATTTCTTTCGAGGCACGGCAGGTTTTCAGCCTGACCATAGACGATCCCGGGGCCGGGGAACAACTGCGCCGCACATTAACGGCTGAGTTGAACCGCATCCTGGCGGACCCGGATTTGGATGCGCCACCCATGGCTGGAGACAAGGATTCCCAGAAGTTTCCTCATGAACGCAACCGCCGCTTGCTGGAAGAGGCCTTTCCCACACTTTTGCGTCCTGCGCCGGACCGCCCGGGAACTTACTCCCCGGCAGAGGCCACCGTGCTTGACGTTATGCTGGACCCCGGTCTGCGGCCGGGATTCATTCGGGAAATCCGGGATCTGCTGGTGTTCGACCTGGTTTACGACCAATTCGTGGTTCAATTGCCGCGGATGGCAAAAGCGGCTCACCGGACCTGGAGCCTGCCACAAAACACCGTAGCCGAATTGTTGGAGAATGCCATTGCACAGGCCGGGGCCGGACTCAAGACCAGTGATCCAGACCTTTTCGCGGCCATGGAAGAGACCGGGGGAGTACGAGCCCGCATCCTGGCCTGGCTGCGACGCCTGTCGGCTTATCCCCGCCGCCACCAATTGCTCGCCCCCCTTGAGGAATGGAAAAGCGGTGCCTATCCCCGCATATCGGAAACCCTTTTTGTGGTCATCACGGACATCTTCTGCCGCCTGCTTCCACAGTATTTCCGGGCGGAAACCCATCCCGACGCCTATATCGGCCGCATCAATCCCGCGCGCATCGGGCGCAAAAAGGATTTCTGGAACCGTTTGTCCGTGGCCTACCAGGATTTACTGATCCATGAAGTCCTGGCGGAACTCAAGCAACAGGGTCGAATCCCGGCCTGCCAGGTGATTGACCGATTCTTCACGGATTTCCAGGAAATGGACGCCAATGTCATGACCGCCGACCCGCGGAGATTCCCGGGCTTCCGGGCGTCCATAGAAAAGGCGCTGAACAGTGGAATCACCCCCTGCGGCGCGGTAACCGGATTGGCGCGGTTTTCCAGGCCGGACCTGGACTGCCGGGTGGGTGTACTGGTATCCAACCCGGAATTCCAGGCCGGCGCCTTTGACATGGCCGCAACGGAAAAGCTGTGCCGGCTGCTGACCCATTGCGCCCGGCGCCGGCTCCCGTTGATCGGATTCGTGAGTTCCGGGGGCATGCAGACCAAGGAAGGCGCCGGAGGCCTCTTCCCCATGGCTGTTGTCAATGCCTTGATCACCCGTTTTGTCCGCGACCATGACCTCCCGGTCATCATGTTCGGTTTCGGTGATTGTACCGGGGGCGCCCAGGCCAGTTTTGTTACCCATCCCCTGGTGCACTCCTGGTATTTTTCCGGAACCAACATGCCTTTTGCCGGACAAATCGTGGTACCGGCCCACCTGCCCGCCCGTTCAACCCTGTCAAACTACCTTTCCACTGTTCCCGGATTCATGTCCGGACTGGTGGCCCATGCCTTCGCGCCGCAACTGGACGACCGCCTGCGGGAAATCGACCCCGATATCCCCATACCGCATACAAGCGTGGAAGAAGTGATGTCCCTTATTCTCCGTGATACGCATCCCCACGCGCAGTCCGGCGCGACGGATCCGCCGGCGCCGCTGCGGCCGGTATACCGCCCCATCCAGAGGGTCCTGCTGCACGCCCGGGGTTGTACGGCCGCGCGGCTGATTGAACAGGCCCACCGCCGGGATCATCAGGTGGTTCTGATCCAGTCCGATCCGGACATGGATTCCCTGCCCGCGGCCATGCTCAAGGAGTCGGACCGCCTTGTCTGTATCGGGGGAAATACACCCGGAGAAAGTTATCTCAACGCCCTCAGCGTTTTGCGTGTGGCCCGCATGGAAGAGGCGGACGCCCTGCACCCGGGCATCGGATTCCTGTCGGAAAACGCTGATTTCGCCCGGCTCTGCCTGAAACACGGGCTCAATTTCATCGGCCCGCCGGTAGAGAGCATGGAAGCCATGGGCAACAAATCAAACGCAATTCAGACGGCGCAAAGGCACGGGGTGCCGGTTGTGCCGGGCAGCCACGGGATTCTCGCGGATTCCGCGCATGCAGCCAGGGTCGCTGCGGAAACCGGCTACCCGGTCCTGCTCAAAGCCGTTCACGGGGGTGGCGGTAAAGGCATCCGAGTGGTTCGGGACGCTGACGCCATCCACCAGGCATTCATGCAGATCTCAACCGAAGCACATAACGCCTTCGGCAACGGCGACATCTACCTGGAGAAGTTCATCACCCGCCTGCGCCACATAGAAGTCCAGGTCCTGCGTGATTGCCATGGTAACCTGGTGATTCCGGGCATCAGGGATTGTTCGGTGCAGCGCAACAACCAGAAACTGGTTGAAGAATCCGCCTCCACCCTGCTGCCCGTCGAACTGGAGCGGAGCGTGCGGGATGCCGCCGCCAGGCTCTGCGACGCCATCAACTATGTGGGTGCGGGCACGGTGGAGTTCATTCTCGACCTGGACGGACCGGCCGTTTATTTCATGGAGATGAATACCCGCCTCCAGGTGGAACACCCGGTCACCGAAGTTGTCAGCGGCATTGATATCGTGGACGCCCAGTTCCGCATCGCCGAGGGGAAGCGGTTGAAAAACGTGAGAGTAAAAAATGAGGGGCACGCTCTGGAGGTCCGCATCAACGCGGAAAAGCCGGTAATGGACGCAAAAGGCCGCATGAGTTTTGTCTCCACCCCGGGAACCATCACAAGCTGTCGTCTGCCGGAACAACGCGGAATCCGAATCATCACCATAGCCGCAGAAGGTCGTACGATCTCGCCTTATTACGACAGCCTCATTATCCAGGCCATCGCGCACGGCCGGAACCGTGAACAAGCCGTAAATCGCATGCTGAAGTGGTTGGCCGGGGTGGATATCCAGGGAATTCCCACCAACATTCCCCTGTTGCGGCGCATCCTGGCCGACGCGGATTTCCGAAAAGGTGATTTCTCCACGAACTTCCTGGAGCAATTCACCCGCCGTCTGGACACGGTGGAATTGATCCGGGAAACCGAAACGGCCGCGGGCGTGGCCGCAGGTGGAGACGTGTCACTGCGGATACCGGATTCTTTGAACCTGAAAGTACTCAGCCCTTCCACCGGGGTTTTTTACCTGACCCCCTCTCCCAATGAACCGGAATTCGTGCAGGTCGGAGATGTCGTGGACGTGAACCACCCCCTGTGTCTGCTGGAGGCCATGAAACAGTTCACCCAGGTCACCCTGGCCGGGTTCAACACCGAAACATCCACACGCTATTCACCCGATACGCGTTTCCGTGTGGAGCGCATCAACATGACCTCCGGACAGCCGGTCAACGCCGGTGACCTGCTCTTCATCATCCGCCCAATGACGGAATGATCCATGGAAATGTCCCGCAAAAAACAACACCGCGATACACCGTCTTCTCAATCTTGCAAACAAACTGCCGCTGCTTAAGGGAATCTTCATATCCAATCTCCCCGCCATCGACAAACGCAGTACCATTATAGTACTATATTGTTGTGCCAAGAAAAATCAGAGAGTTGATTCGTGACTTGAAAAAAGCGGGATTCGTTGATCGCGGCGGCAAGAGAAGTCACCGCAACTTCACACACCCGAAAGGCACGAAGATAACTCTCAGCGGAAACCCTTCGCAAGACGCGAAGAAGTACCAGGAGCGCGATGTCGGCAGAGCCATTCAAGAGGTGACGGAATGAAAAAGAGTGACAGATATCTCAAAATTATCGAGTGGTCGGAAGAAGATCGTTGCTACATCGGCACGTGTCCCGGGTTGATGCTCGGTGGTGTTCATGGAGATGATGAAGCCGAGGTGTACCGGGAACTCTGCCGGGTGGTAGATGAGTGGATAAAGATATACGAGCGGGACGGCGAGCCGCTACCCGCCGAAACCGCGGGCAAAGAGTACTCCGGCAAGTTCGTTCTGAGAGTCGGCAAGGATTTACACAAGGAGCTGGCCATCGACGCCCTGCGTCACGGCGAAAGCCTCAACGCCCATTGCCTGCGTCTCCTGTTCGAAGCCCAATCCCTCCCCGAAAAGAACAAACAACCATAACCCCCCCCACCCCGGATCAGCAACCTTATATGTTACACCGCTCCAGTGGGAAACTCGATTCTCAGCGGTCGGGCCATACATAACCAACGCAATTCCCCCGCCGGCCTCAAGTTATATGAATGTAAGACCCTACCCCATTCGCGAAAGGGTACTCACCTACAGCCTTTTCCCTTTTTCAAATAAGAATAATCCCCCAACCCACACAGAATGGAAGAGAACCCAATCAACTAATCTGCCGTGGCCAGGCCCAGGCCGGCTGACCCGGGTTAATCCCGATAGCGGGCGGTGACCGCGGCGGCGGTCTCCGCCACCTGGCGGCGCAATTCCTCCGGGGCGATCACTTCCACTTCCGCGCCGAAACGCAACACATCCCCGGTAATTTCCCGAAAATCCGCGACCGGGAAAGACAAGTCAACCGATCCATCCGGATGCTCCTCAACCTGCTGGCCGGGATACCAGACCTGGTCCCGCACAAGGGCTGCCGCACGGGGCCGGAAACGCAGGCGCACTCGCACGGGAGGGCCGTCAAAAAAAATCCCGTAATTGCGTTCCAATTGATCGGCGATCGGAATTTCCCATTGCTCATCACTGACACGCTCATCCGTGAGTTCAATGGAAATGATGCGGGAAAGCACGAAATCCCTTACCCCCCGTCGCACCTCGCAATAACCCAGAAGATGCCAGTTCCCCATGTAGAGCAACAAATGCAGGGGCGCCACCATTCGTTCGGTTTCTTTACCCCCCCAGGGGGAGCGATACAGCAACCGCAGTTTGCGCCGCCGCCCCATGGCGTACACAACAGTAGAGAAGATTCCGGTGCGGACGCGGTGGACCTGGATGTTTTTCAGCGAGATGCGATCCTCCAATTCATGCAGATCCAGGCCGGTCCGGGCGTTTACCTGGTCAAAGAAACAAAACACCCGCGTGCGGGTGGTTTCGTCGGGAATCACAGTAGCCAGTCGCTTGGTTACCAGCAAAGCGACAATCTCCTCCTCTGAGATCCACATCCCGGGAAGTTCAAAGGAGTCATCCGCATAAGCATACCCCCGATCCAGGGCTGAATATTCGATCGGGGCACGAAAGAAGTCGCGCATGAATTCAATGTCGCGTGCGGCCTGGCGGCGGGAAATTTCAAACGCTTCCATGAAAGCGGCCAGAGACAGATAACCACCCCGTTTCAAGCGGTTGTGCACCCAGAGGTAGCGTTCAAAAGCCAGGCGTTTGGACATGGATCAGCGCAGAATGCGTCCGCTCCAGTACGCCACGACTTCGGAATCATCACCGGTCACGATTCCGGAATGGGTGTAGCAGACCTCCTCCACCCGGGTAGCCCCGATTTCCCTGGCGGCCGCCAACAGCATGACGGTAGGCGCCACGCCGCACATGGATATGCGCTTGCCAACCACTTCCCGGAACAACCCTTCCGGATCCAGGGCTAGAATGCGATCAATGGCCCGGCGGTCCAGGCGTTGGGCCTCTTCCGCCCGAATATAATGACTCATGTCGGTAGATGCGACCAGGGTCAGATTCGGTCGCCTGGAAAAGAGAATTCCGGCCAACATGCGGCCGGCCTCAAGAACGGTTTCCAGATCCACGGCGCCGACGACAATGGGCAGAATGGCGACCCGGGGTGAAATTACCTGGATAAAGGGCACCTGGACTTCCAGAGAGTGTTCTTCCAGTCCGGCCCGGTCATCCAGGGTGAATATGGGAGCCTCGCCCGCCAGCATCTCGGCGAGTTCCAGGTCGACCGACACATCACCCAGCGGCGTGCGCCAGGCTTCGTGGTTGTCCACCGCCAGGGGCGCACCGCTTCCACGGTGATTCACGCCCAACACCACCACTGTGTCTTTGGGAATCACGCCGGACCAGGCGCGTCCGGCACAAGCTCCGGAATAGATATAACCGGCGTGAGGCGCTACGATACCCAGTACCGGCACTTCACTCTGTGCCGGGGGGATCATGGACTCAACCTGCCGGCGGAGTTGGACGGCATCGCCGGGATAAAACATTCCGGCAACAGCAGGTTGACGAATCATTGTCACCTCCCCCGGCAAGTCAGCGGTTGAAAAGGGGTTGATAATCCTGTACCACGACTTCACCGGATTTCACGATGGTGTGCCATGGCATCAACCCCGGGTGATAAGCCAGGTAGCTGTAATCTGGAATGTCCGCCAACAGAACATCCATTTTCTTTCCCGGTACCAGGGACCCAACGGAGTCCTGGCGGTCAATGGCATAGGCGGCGTTAATGGTGACCGCGTTCAAGGCTTCTTCGATGGTCAAACCCAGATGAAACACCCCCAGGTGAAAAATAAACAGTTGGGAGGAAATCATGGAGCTGCCGGGATTGAAATCGCTGCCCAGGGCCACGATACCGTTCTCACTGATCACGGATCGCGCCGGTGCATACTTTGACATGCGCAAAAAGAAAGAAACCCCGGGAAGAAAAATACACGCGGTGTCCGAGGCGCTGATGGCGGAGATCTCATCGGGTGTCATGGCAATGAGATGCTCGGCGGAGCGGGCCCCCTTATCCACAGCCAGTTTAGCGGCGCCGTTGGAAGTAAATTCATCGGCGTGAATCTTAAGCTTGAATCCCACTTCCCTGGCACGGTCCAGGTACTCCGCGGCTTCATCAACGGAGAACACACCTTCCTCACAAAAGATATCGGCAAATTCGGCAAGATTTCGCTCACGCACTCCGGGCATGACTTCCCGGACCTGGAAGTCAATGAAATCGCGGTTTCGCCCAACGAATTCCTCGGGGATTTCGTGGGCGCCCATAAATGTGGGCACCAGTTCAACCGGATGAAACTCGTTGACCGCATCGATGACTTCGAGTTGTTTGATCTCTGTATCCCGGTCCAATCCGTAACCGCTCTTGGCTTCGCAGGTGGTGGTTCCGGAAAGAAGCATCCGGTCCA
This sequence comes from Candidatus Aminicenantes bacterium, assembly GCA_011049425.1. Taxonomy (NCBI): domain Bacteria; phylum Candidatus Aminicenantota; species Candidatus Aminicenantota bacterium. The sequence continues at coordinate 16,303 of DSBM01000119.1, read as the reverse complement.
GTCGCTTTTCCACGGATGCGGCCAGCTGCTCCCGGGTCATGGCCCGGGTGTCCGCGACAGTGCGCTTGATGCCGCCTCCCTGGCGCGCGATTTCGCGGTAATCCACTCCCTGCAACTTGAGGCGGAACTCCTCCTGGCGGGTGCCTCCGAAGGGCAGGTGGGTGTGGGGATCCACAAAACCGGGAAAGGCAACCATGTCGGAACCATCGATCTCCACCGCGTCCGGGGCCAGGCGGCAATTTTCTTTGAAATCGGTTTCAAAGCCCACAAAGCGGATATGCTCGCCCTGGGCGCCGATCCAGACATCGCGGGACAGGCGCAGTGAGTTAAGCCGCCCCCCCCGAACGACTGTGTCGTGGGCGGGATTGACCAGTTCACGGACATTGCGGATCAACAGGGTGATTTCAGTCATTTCCTCTCCGTTACCTTGGGGCGCTGAAACACGGGGACATCCAGAATATCTTCAAAGTCTTCCGGATTCGGCGCCATGCTGGGCAGACTGCTGTCGTTGATATACTCGATATTTTCGGCCAGGTTAACCGATGATTCACGTTTTCTGAACACGTAACGCTCAGGTTCCCGTGCTTCATCCTCTATAGCGGGTTCCGGCCGCGGCACCTGGATCGGGGTTCTGGGACGTGCCGGGGGCGGCGTGGGTTTGGCTTTGAAACGCAAATAGTTGCGTTTGGACTCATCGTTGAATCCCGTGGCAATCACAGTAACCCGGAGAACATCCCCCATACCTTCATCGTCCACGATACCGAATTTCACTTTGGCCGTCGGAGCGCTATTGCCCTTGATAATCTCGGAAATCAAACCGATCTCCTTGAGCGTCAGGTTCGAGGCCGCGGTTATGTTGTACAAGATGCCGGTCGCGCCGTCAATAGAAACATTATCCAGAAGAGGCGAAGTCAGGGCTTTGCGCGTGGCTTCCTCGGCACGGTTTTCTCCCTTGGCTTCTCCGGTGCCCATAAGCGTCATCCCCTTTTCACTCATGGCCGCGCGCACGTCGGCGAAATCCACGTTCTGGTACCCCGGGCTGTTGATAATATCAGAAATGCCCTGCACCGCTTTCAGCAGGATCTCATCGACCTGTTTATAAGCGTCTTTGTAGGATACGTCCGCGTCCTCCAGTTCGAACAAGCGCTGGTTGGGAATCACGATAATGGCGTCCACACTGCTCATCAGTCCCTGGATACCCATTTCCGCCACTTCACTGCGGGACTGGCCTTCGAACTCAAACGGCCGGGTCACTACCGCCACGGTCAACACGCCCATGGAAGAGGCGTGATTGGCCACCACTTGTGATGCACCGGTACCCGTTCCTCCGCCCATGCCGGCCGTGATAAAGACCATATTGGCCCCTTCCAGCAGGTCAATGATGGCCTCGGTGCTCTCCAGAGCGGCCTGCATTCCGACTTCGGCATTGGACCCCGTTCCCAGACCACGGGTGATTTTCTCTCCGATCTGCAGGGTTTGCGCAGGGGATTTGATGTTGGAGAGATCCTGGATATCCGTATTGATAGCAACAAACTCCACTCCCTGCAATCCTTCAGCAATCATGCGGTTGACGGCATTGCCTCCGGCGCCGCCCACGCCGACCACCTTCAATACCGCGCCTTTTTTCGCCTTTTCCTTGGCGTAAGTGATTCGCACTTGATCTGCCATGACACCCTCCTAGAATCCCAGCTGGCGTTTGACCCGCTGGAAAAAGCCTTCCGGCTTCTGCTTCAGAATTCCTCTATCTTTCAGGTCAAGCATTCCATATTTAATCAAACCCGTGGCCGTGGCGAAATCGGGGGAGTTGACTTTATCGATCAGTCCTCCCAGGCCAAAAGGCCGGCCAACACGCACAGGAGCGGCAAAAATATCATCGGCGATCTCGATCAATCCTTCCAATTGCGCCGAACCTCCGGTAATCACCACCCCGGCATTGATGGAATTGGACAAACCCTGGGAATCGATCTTTTCCTTGGCCATTTCGAATATCTCTTCCGCACGCGGTTTGAGAATATCCGTGAGCAAGGCTACGGAAATGCAGCGGCGCTTCTTGCCACCCACGCTGGGGATCTCGATGTTCTGGTTTTTCCAGTCGGGATCCATGCCGCAGCCGTATTTGCGTTTAATCATCTCCGCCCGATCAATGGGAGTACGGGTACCGATGGCCAGGTCATTGGTGAAGTTGTCTCCACCGACACCGATGGTGGCTGAATAGCTCAATGCTCCTTTTTCAAAGACCGCGATGTCGGTGGTCCCAGCGCCGATATCGATGAGGGCGACACCCAGCTCCTTTTCATCCGGCATCAGTACCGACTCCGCGGTGGCGATATGAGACAGGACCATGCGAATCACATCCATCTTGGCCTTCTTTAAGCAGATCAAAAGGTTTTTGGTTGCCGTCAGTGAAGCCGTGACGATGTGGATGTAGACCTCCAGGTTGGTTCCGATCATGCCGATGGGGTTTTTAATGCCCTCCTGAGAATCCACGATAAACTCCTGGGTCAACACATGCAGGATATCCTTGTCATTGGGGAGCATAATGCTGCTGCCGTGGGTTACGGCCCGGTCCACATCGTCTTTGCTGATTTCGCGATTGCGGCCGGTGATGTTGATGCTGCCCTTGGCGTTGATGGACTGGATGTGGCTGCCGGAGATATTCACGTAAGCCGATTCCGCCTCCACTCCCGCGGTAATCTCTGCTTCCTTGACGGAACGGCGGATGGACTCCACGGTTCCCTGCATATCCACGATAACGCCTTTGCGCACCCCGTTGGTTTCCGCCATGCCATAGCCGATGACTTCCATTTCTTCCTGGCCGTTGTCCGCTTTGACCTGGCCGATGATGGTGCAGATTTTTTTGGTTCCGATGTCGATTCCCACCAGGTAGTTGTCTTTCATGGTCCTCAGGCCTCCTGCCTGTATGCAAAATAAAAGCGGTTTTCAAATCTTAAGTCTACGTAGCGGATATCGCGGTGAAGTCCCAGGCGGCTTTTCCATTGCGTGTACTCCCGAAGACGCAGTAAGAGGTCCCGGGCCGGGGGATAGACCAACTCGGGGAGGCCCCGCCATTTGATTACCACGCGGTGAAATGAATCCATGCCCACGTATTCCACCTGGTCACGGACGGTTTCCAACTCCGCCAGATAGGGGGTCAAGCGCGGCAGATCCGATTCATTTAAGTGCCGGACCGTGATCAGCCCGCTTTGGGGTTCACGGCTCTGTTCCAGTACCACGCCATCACGATCAATGATCATGTGTTGCCCGTTGCGATCGAACTGAAAAACCGGCGTGCGCAATTCAAAATTCACTTCCACCGTGGACGGCAAACGCCGTGTCAATGACACGGAACGGACCTCACGCAATTGCATTAACTCTCTGCGCAAGTCGTGAAAATCAAGGACAAGGATATTGCCTCGATAGCGCTTAACCATCTGGTGAACGCGCTCCCGCTCATAGTGGGGAGGATTTACCAGGTGGAAAGACTGCACATCCAGCCGCTTCCAGGTAAACAGGAAATCCGCGGCCCGCCAGGCCAGCATGGCGCCCATGCCCAGCACCATCAGAATCAGGACCACGTGCAGCCCACGGACCTGGATGGTACGGATGCGTTTTTGCCGGGTCAGGGTGCGGTTGTTGACGCGGCGGAAAAACTCCGCTTCGCCGCGAATCCCCACTCCGGATAATTCCCTCATCGGCTGAACCTCTCCATGCGCGCGGCAAAATCATGGGCCAGGTGGCTCAAATCACCGGCGGAAAGGAACACCACCGCATCCCCGCAACAGATCTCTTTTTCCAGATAGGCGGTAATGGCGTTAAAATCCTCCAGGAATCGCGAAGATGTGCCGCTGAGTTGGTCGACCCGTTGCGCCAATGTCATGCCGCTGACACCGGGAATCGCCTTTTGACCGGCGGCATACGGAGGCGCCACCAGGACTTGGCTGATTCCCGCGAACGCTGCCGCAAAACCCTCTTGCAACAACTGCAACCGTGTGTAACGATGCGGTTGAAAAACCGCGATTATGCGACGGTAGTCACCCTTTTTCAACGTGTCCAGGGTCGCCCTTATTTCAGTTGGGTGGTGGGCGTAGTCGTCCACCACCAGGAAATCGTGGGAACGAAACAGCACCTGAAACCGCCTTTCAGGCAGGTAAAATTTTTCCAGGCCGTCAAGAATCTGTGGCGTATCCAGCCCGACCTCCAGGCAAGAGGCTGAAGCGGCGAGTGCGTTCATGATGTTATGACGCCCGCCCACGTTGATCACCGCTTCGCCATGGGATTCGCCATCCAACAAGAGCTCGAAACTGGTGCGAAACAGCGATTCCTCCATAACCCGGCCCCTTACGGACGCACTTTCCCCCAGACCGAAGCTGCGCACCCTCTTGTTCAGTTGCGGATAAATACGCCGGCAATTGGGACAATCACTGTTGAGTACAATTGAACCGTAAAAGGGCACCCGGTCTCCAAAGGTGGTGAAAGCCGTGAGAAGATGGTCCATATCTCCGTAATGATCCAGGTGATCGTCCTCGATGTTGTTGATAACCGCAACGGTTGGAAAAAGCTGCAGAAAACTTCCGTCCGATTCGTCGGCTTCGGCGATCAGGTAATCGGATCGACCCAGTTTGGCTCCGCTTTCCTCGGTTTTTAAGCGCCCACCCACCACGTAGGTGGGATCCAGACCGGCGAAATGAAGAATGGTCGCGATCATCGACGTGGTGGTGGTTTTTCCGTGTGTACCCGCTACGGCGATAGAGAACTTCAAGCGCATCAACTCACCCAGCATTTCCGCACGGGGGATCACGGGGATGCGGCGACGCCTCGCTTCCACCAGTTCAACATTGTCTTTGCGAATGGCACTTGAGTAAACCAGGGTTTCCGCATCGTCCAGGTTCAGGGCATTGTGACCGATCGCAACGGGAATGCCCATCCTTTGAAAACGCTTTACAGCACTGCCTTCGGCTATATCGGACCCGCTGACCAGAAAACCCATGTTGTGCAATACCTCGGCAATGCCGGACATGCCCGCCCCGCCGATACCGGTAAAGTGCACCCGCTTGATTCGACTGTATTTAATCATTGGCAAACACCGTTTTTCCGTGCCTGGAAACGTTAGTGATAATTCCCGCGATCAGCATCGCCGAAATCAGGGAGCTGCCGCCAATCGAGATAAACGGCAGCGCAATGCCTTTGGTGGGAAAAATGCCTATGGTGACCGAGATGTTGACAAAAGCTTGCGCCACCAGCAGAAAGGTCAACCCCGTGACCAGCAGGTAGGCCTGGCGGTGGCCGGAATTGCGCGCGATGTTCAGGCCGCGCTTCAAAAACAGGCCGAACAATCCGATTACCAGCAAGCAGCCGATGAGACCCACTTCTTCGGCGATAATGGCGAAAATAAAATCCGTATAGGCGTAAGGAAGGAAAAAAAGTTTCTGGGTCGAACTGCCCAGCCCTTGACCGAAAATACCCCCGGAACCGACGGCATAGAGGGATTGAACGGCCTGGAAATTGAATGTGCTCAAAAACTTTTCCGGATTGAGAAAGGCCAGGATGCGTTGCATTTTCTCTGGATCCAGGCGCAGCAGCAAGTAAGCGACCGGCATGGCCGCCGCAGCAAATACAAAAAGGTAACGCAACTTCAAGCCGGCCACAAACAACATGGCCACCGCGATCAAGGCCAAGAGAAAAAACGTGCCGTAATCGGGCTCTTTAAGAATGAGAATCTCCATCACAAGGAAGGGGATCAGGATCACGGTTAAGCGGGGCAAGTGATTGACATCCCCATTGCGCCTCCCCAAAACCAGCGCCAGATACATGATCCCAGCCACCTTGGCAAATTCCGAAGGCTGAAGCGAAAATCCCGCCAGGTGTAGCCAGCGGTATGTGCCGTTGATTTTGCCGCTGAAAAAAACCAGGGTCAACCCCACTATGGCAAGCAGCACGAAAGCATAGACGATAGCCGGCTTGAGGTACACCGCACGTTTCTGCATCACCATAACCGCAAATACGATCAAGCCGACGGTCAGCCACAGGAGTTGGCGTTTCAGAAAATAAAAACTGTCACCGTATTTCTCTTTTGCCAGGATCATGGTGGAACTGTAGGCCATAATGAGTCCAATCAGGATCAACATGGCCATGACGCCCATGAGGATGCGGTCAATTCCCACGCGACGCACCATGATCAGCCTCCTCCAAGACAATTCGCGCGCATACCCAATTCGGTCACCGCGGCACGAAACACATCTCCCCGGTGTTCAAAACTGTTGAACATGTCGAAACTGGCGCACCCTGGAGCCAACAACACCATGCCATCGCCGCCGCGCAAAAGGGCGAAACCGCGGTCTACGGCTTCGGCCAAGTCTTCTACCTCCTCCAGGATGCCGGAAACGCCGGTAAGTTGGGCGCGAATCCGATCCGTTGCCTCCCCCAACAACAGCACGCGCTTGATGCGTTGATGAATCAACGCTTCCAGACCGGCGAAATCACCGCCTTTGTCCTTGCCGCCTAGGATCAGCACCGCGGGAACATTCACACTGAGAATCGCTTTTTGCGCGGCATCCACGTTGGTGGCCTTGGAGTCGTTTACGAACCGCACACCTTCCACAATGCCCACGGTTTCCATACGGTGCGGCAAGCCGCAAAAATCGGCCGCCCCGGCGGCGATATCACGACCACTCACGCCCAGCAGGTGCACGGCCGCGGCCGCGGCCAGGTAATTTTCCAGATTGTGGGGCCCGGGCAATGGAAACGTGTTCAGGGGCACGCGGTCTTTTTTTAAAGAAAAATCCAGGTGGATTTCATCTTTTTCCAGATACACGCCACCGCGAAGATGCCCGGCGCTTGAAAACCATATCTTTTTCCCGCGGCTGACCGATTCCAGCAATTGCCTGACCAGGGGATCATCCCCATTGGCGACCGCAAAGTCGCCCGGTTGTTGATTGACAAACAGACGTTGCTTGGCTTCGGCATAGGCATCCACTCCGGGATAGCGGTCCAGGTGATCGGGAGTAAGATTCAGCAGCACACCCACGTGAGGTCGGAAATCACGGATCTCTTCCAGTTGGAAACTGGATATCTCCAATACGGCCACGTCACTCTTTTTCATTTTCCGCACCAGTGAAACGAACGGCGTGCCGATATTTCCGGCAAGAAAAGCAGACCGTCCGGCACGCCGGAGCAGGTGATGAATCAAACTCACTGTCGTGGACTTGCCGTTGGTGCCGGTAACGCCCACAATGGTTGCCTGGTTGCAGCCGGCCGCGTACTCGATTTCGGACACAACCGAAACACCACGATTCCTCAAATCCTGAAAGCGCTCCGCACGTCCATCCACACCGGGACTGAGCACTACGGTATGCGCCGTCCCCAGGCGGGCAAAGTCGCCCGGCCCGGCCAAAAAGCACACGCCCCTGCGTTTGTACGTTCTGACGGTTTCATCGCGATCCGGCGGTTTGTCGGTATACAACATTAAAGAAGGTGGATCCCCGCTTTCCAGGAGGAAATCGAGCATGGCGCGACCGGTTCGCCCGAAACCAACCACGGCCACTCCAGACTCAATCATGAGATAACTCCTCCAGGATTCGCTCCAGGCCTATTCCCCGCGATGCTTTCAATACCAAAACACAGGGGTCAGAAAAGCGACTTTTCAGGTATTGCGCCGCTGCTGCGGCGTCGGGCAGAGCAACCACGCGCTTCGGGTCCGCGCCGGCTTCGAGAGCGGCCTGAAATATCACTTGCGCCCGGGGGCCGACCGTAATCAGGGCGGCGTATTCGAGACCGGCCCAGAACTCGCCGACTTCGCGATGAAATTCCAATTCCCGTGGCCCCAGTTCCAGCATGTCGCCCAGAACCGCCACCCGCGGCAGGCTGAACTCAGTCGCCACCCAGGCCAGCACCCGTTTCACCGCTTCGGGATTGGAATTGTAGGTTTCATCAACCACGGTGAAGTGTTTCAGCCTGCGGATCACACCCCGACCGTTTACGGGCTCCATGCGATCCATGACCCGTTGCATTTCACAATGGTCGACGCCGAGCTGGTAGGCCGTGACCATGGCGGCAAACAGGTTATCCAGATGCACATGGTGAATCAGGTTGGTGTGGAAACGGGCCGACTTTCCCCACCAGATGGTTTTCATGACACAACCATGACCGCTTCGCTCCACGCCGGCCAACACCACATCGTTGCCGTGCGGATTGCGACCAAAACGCACCATCCGGCCGGGACGCTCCGTCAGGACCGCGGCCAGAAAAGCATCATCTCCGTTCAGCACCAGGCAATCATCTGCGCAAAGGAAATCGGTAATCTCGCTTTTGGCCCGGGCCACGTTTTCAACGGAACCCAGGAATTCCAGGTGAACCGGTAGTGCATTGAGAATCACGGCGACATCGGGCCGCAAAATCTTTGCCAGGCTATGAATTTCACCGCGACCGGGATCGCTCATGGCCAGTTCAAACACAGCGGCTTCGGTGTCATCACCCATATTCAACAAAGAAAAAGGCAAACCAATGCGGTTATTCCAGTTTCCCCTGGAACGGTACGCCCGAAACCTGGATCCCAGGAGTTGAAACAAAAACTCTTTGGCCGACGTTTTGCCCGCGCTGCCGGTAATGCCCGCATAACGCACCGCTGAACCGTGAGCGCGTATATGGGACGCAAGTTGCTGTGCCGCTGCCAGGGGATCCTTGACACGTATGACCGGTACGGAAACTTTTCCCCGCCAATCCTCTGACACCACGGCGGCGCTGCCGGGAAAGGCGCCCAATTTATCAAGGAAACAATGCCCGTCCGTATGCTCTCCCCGCAAGGCGAAAAACAAACAATCGGATTCATTCAGTTCGCGGGTGTCAAACAGAAACCGACGTACCGGTTGGTTCAAAGATCCACCTTCCAGATCTCCTGCCGTGGCGGAAGCGATCATTCCGAGTGCTAATTCCGGCACGTCAGGCCTCCTTTGAACCCTGTTGCTCGAGCCAATCCCGAACGACTTCGGCATCATTGAAATGCACTATTTCACTGCCGATGGTCTGCGTGGTCTCATGACCTTTGCCGGCAATCACCACCGTGTCACCTTGCCGGGCCATATCGAGGGCAAAGAAAATGGCCTGCCTGCGATCCGGCTCCAGTTTGAACCGGGAAAAATCACGCGGAAATCCGGCGGTAATGGCCGCGGCAATGGCATGCGGATCTTCGGATCGGGGGTTGTCGCTAGTCACCAGAATGAAATCCGCGTTATCCGCCGCCACTTGCCCCATGCGCGGGCGCTTGGTCACATCCCGGTCGCCTCCGGCTCCAAATACCAGTATCACCTTTCCGGAAGTGACTTCCCGCAAAGACAAGAGGAGTTGCAGCAGGGCGCGATCCGTATGCGCGAAATCCACCACCACCGCAAAGTCCCCGCAATATACCGGCTGCAACCGCCCCCGCATCGGAGGCGTGACGGCCATAGCGGAAACAATATCTTCCATGGGTACCTTCAGCACCGTGGCCGCGGCCACGGCGGCCATGATGTTGAGCAGGTTGATGCGACCCACAAGCGGTGATTGCAACTGCGCCTCGCCCAATGGAGTGCGAACCACCGCCCGCAGGCCATGCAGGGAAAAATGGCAATCCCCGGAGGTGATATCCGCTCCCGCGGCAAAACCGTAGGTCAGGTAGCGACATTGCAGTTCAGGAACGATTCGCGAGGCCGCGCGATCATCGATATTGATAACGGCCCAGTCGTCTCGCCCCAGGCTCTGGAACAAGCTGAGCTTGGCCCGGAAATACTCCTCCATGGTGTGATGGAAATCGAGGTGATCACCGGAAAAAGTCGTGAACACACCAAGACTGAAAGGAATATCAGCCACCCGCTTCAGAGCGATGGCAGCGGAAGACGCTTCCATCACCATAAAGCGGCCGCCGCCGGCAGCCACTTCCGCTCCAAATTCAAACAAGTCCACTGATTCAGGAGTGGTGAGGCGGGAGGGATGAAAGGATGATGACGTTTCAGCGCCCTGCAACGTCATCCCCAGGGTGCCGCACAAGCCGGTGGGGGCAATGCGGGAAAGAATGGCCGCGATGAGGCCCGCCACCGTTGTCTTGCCGTTGGTCCCCGTAACGCCGATCATCCGCACCCCTCCCGCCTCGGATCCAAGGAGGTTCGCCGCCATGCGGCTTAGAGCGGCCCGATCATCCGCCACCCGGACCCAGGCCACAGGAGGAAGACCCGTCCGGGGAGCGTGCTCAGTCACCACGGCCACCGCTCCATTGGCCAATGCTTGATCCAGAAAATCCAGGCCGTCACGCTTGAATCCGCGCACGGCCACAAAACAATCCCCGGGTTTCACCCGGCGTGAGTCATAACGCAGACTCCGTATTTCAGGATTCCCGCCCAGACGCTCCAGTACACGCACGCCTTGGATTAATTGTTCCAATTTCATTTGATCAGCCCTGGGCCAGCTCCAAGGGAAAAACCCTTTCCGTTATGCGCATGCGCTCACAGATGGATTGAAATAGTGGGGCCGCCACGTCGCCACCGTAATAAAGGGTGCGTGGTTCGTCCACCACAATGAAAAGTGTATAGCGCGGTGACGGCAGGGGGAAAAACCCACCGAACGAGGACACGTAACTGTTGCTGTACTGCCCGTTTTTCACTTTTTTCGCAGTGCCGGTCTTTCCGGCGATCGTCAGCCCGGAAACCCGGGATTTCCGGCCGGTACCCCGCTCAACCACCTCACGCATGATGGTTTGAATCTGCCGCGCCGTATCCGTTGAAATCACACGATAGCCTTTTGCATGATCCAGCGAGATGCCTTCCACTTTTTTCAGCAGTCTGGGTTCAACCATCCAGCCGTCGGCAGCGATTGCGTTAAAAGCACGGGCCATCTGCAACGGCGTCACCATGATTTCGTAACCAAACGCCATGAATGCCGGTGACACCTCGCTCCAACTGCGGGCCGGTTTCAGCAATCCAGCCTCATTTCCCGGCAGATCCAATGCCACGGGCCGGCCAAACCCGAAGGCCCGGATGGCGTGGTAATAACGTTCCGACCCCAGGGCCAGCCCCACCCGGGCCGCGCCCACATTACTGGACTGAACAATGATATCGCGAAAACTGAGGCGATCGAAAGGGTGCACATCCTCAATGCGGCGGTTGCGGATTACGAAATGCCCGTTTCCGCAATCAAACTCCTGGGAAATTGTCACCACACGGTTTTCCAGGGCCGCCGCGGCCAAAACGACTTTAAACGTGGATCCCGGCTCATATAAAAAAGACAACGCCTTGTTGCGGACCCGCTTGTAGGGAACTTTCCAGGCCAGATCCGGGCTGAAATTCGGATAACTGGCCATGGCCAGGATGGAACCGTCATGCACATCCATAACAATAGCGGCCCCCGCGCGCGCGTTGAACCGCCGCACTCCCAACTCCAGTTCCCGCTGGACCATGTATTGCAAGGGGACGTCTATGGTGAGCGTTACATCCCGGCCGGGCCGGGTTTCATCAATGGGTTCCACGGCAAATACCCTGCGCCGCGCATCCCGTTGGACCCGCACTTTGCCTCCCCGGCCGCGCACCATTCTGTCCAGGCCATACTCGATACCAAAAAGCCCTTGCTCATCGATCCCCACTCCGCCCAGCAGGTGCGCCGCCACCTCTTTCTGGGGATAGACACGCCGGTATTCCTTAATGAAGTGAAGCAACACGGGTTCTTCCAGGCGCTTCTGCAATGTAGCCAGACGCTGGTAGTCTTCGTCGTTCAGCTTGCGACGATACCAGATAAAACGATCTCCACGCCTGATGCGGCGGCGAATTTCGCCGGCATCCGGGGTGGAAACCGGCAAGGTGCGCTGCAGATGCTCAAACAACTTCAAACAACGATCGGGTTCTTTTGCGGTTAAAAAGGCCGAATGGGATTGCACGGAAATGGCCAGGATTTCACCGTTGCGATCGTAGATGGTGCCGCGGCGGGGATGAAGCGTTACAATCCCCTTGCTCTGGGCCTTCACCCGTTCCAGATAGCGGCTGTAATTGAACACCTGGTGACGCACCAAGGTAAACACAATTCCCAAACCCCAGATTCCGAAAAACAGAAAAACCACGAAAGTCCGGTTGCGCTCCTGCCGGTTAATCTTCATGGCTCCCCCTTACCGCACGGATCACCTGTTCAGGCGTCGGTGGAGCCAAACCAAGCCGGGAACGGGCCAATCGATCCACCCTTTCAAGGCTGACCAGGAACGCCCGTTTCGCCAGTAACTTGTCGATCTCTATCTCCAACGTTTCCGCTTGTTGGGTCAACGTCTGCATCTTGTAGCCGTAATCGATGCTTTTCAAATTCAGGCTGGAATAGGTAAACAGCAGGATAAACAGCATAAAGACCACGAAGATGGAAACCGCGGCGGTGCGGCGGCGGACGGGAGCATTTTTCTTCATGCCACCTCCGCAACCCGTAGCCGTGCCGAATGAGAAGGGGGGTTCTCCAGCCGTTCGGCCGCTTGCGGCAAGATGGGAAAGGGCCGCAGGCAGTTGACCTTGCCGTCCGCCTGCAAGCGGCGCAAAGACTGCTTCACCAGGCGATCCTCAATAGAGTGAAATGAAATAAAGAGAATCCGCCCCCCGGATTCCATTTTAGCGGGCAAACGCATGATAAAGGTTTCCACACCATCCAGCTCACGGTTAACACAGATGCGCAGGGCCTGAAATACCCGGGCGGCGGGATGCACCACTCCACGGGGGAAGCGCGAGCCGAACACCTTTTCCACCACTTGCTTTAGTTGGGCCGTGGTACGGATCGGCGCGAAAAGACGCGTTTCAATAATGCGCTTGGCCAGTTCGCCGGCACGCCGAATATCTCCATAGTTGCGGAACACGGTCTCGAGACGTACCTGATCCCAGTTATTGACCACATCCGCGGCGGTGATTCCAGAACCGCGATCCTTGCGCATATCCAGGGGCCCGTCAAGATTGTGGGAAAAACCGCGGACGGCATCCTGAAGCTGCCAACTGGAAATACCCGGATCCACCAGCACGGCGGTTATGTCGCGATTCCGGATTTCGGGACGATCCAGGCTCGTCGTGTAATCCGCCTGGATCAGTACCACGCGCTCTTTCCAGCGGTCCAGCCGCCGTTTGGCCTCTTTCAAGCTATTGCTGTCCATATCCATTCCCAGAACCCGCAATTGCGGCACTTCCTCTAATACTCGAAGCGCGTGTCCCCCCAGGCCGACGGTCCCGTCAATCATCCACCCGGGCGGCACATTCCGCAGCAGGTCGATGATTTCATTGCTCATGACCGGGTAGTGGCGGGGTTCCATTCAAGATCCTTGCGATACGGTGAAGCTTTTCCTTGCTGTACTGTTCACCCAGTTCACGCTCCCGGAAAAATTCCGCGTTCCAGATCACCAGGTGATTGGCCTTGCCGAATACCCGGACTTCCTCTTGCAAGCGGCTTTCCCGGCGCAATTCCGGAGGCATCAGAATGCGGCCTTTGGAATCAATTGCACTCTCTACGCCGAAAAACCCCAAACGGTTCATAAAATCATCCATATCCGGATCCCACGACCCGTGGGATTCAATCCGGCTTTCCATCTCTTCCCAGACGCGAATGGGATAGAGGATGACATGATCGCCGTTCAGAGAGGTGACAAACACCTCGCGCCCATACTCTGTCTCGAATACAGACAGAAAGCGGGCGGGGATTTTCAGACGACCGCGATCATCGATTCTGGCACTGTAACTACCCCGAAAACGCTGCATTATCCCATTTTGTCCCATTTTGTCCCACTACATGATAAAATATATTAGTATAAATTGTCAAGAATATCAAAATTTTTCCCGAGACATTGTAATTTTCCCTTGACACACCATATATGGGGCTCTAAAATACATGAGTACTAGATAAGGAGAAGGGGATGGAAGGATTCACGGAAAACGCCATAAAGATCCTTCGGGCTCGCTACTTTAAACGCAACGCCGCTGGTGAACCGGAAGAGACCCGCCCGTCCCAGTTGTTCAACCGCGTGGCGCAATACGTCGCCCAGGCTGAAAAAAACGCTGACGCAAAACGCAATTGGGAAAAGCGTTTCCTGGAAGCCATGATGAAGCGTGATTTCATGCCCAACTCGCCCACTTTAACCGGAGCGGGGCGGGGGCTTTGCCTTTCCGCCTGTTTCGTCCTGCCAGTGGAAGATTCCTTGGAAGCCATTTTCGAAACCGTGAAAAACGCGGCCCTGGTTCACAAAGAGGGGGGAGGGACCGGATTTGATTTCTCACGGATCCGGCCCCAGGGCAGTTATGTGCGCAAGACCCAGGGTATCGCTTCCGGACCGGTTTCCTTTCTTCGTGTAATTGACGCCGGAACGGAAGCGGTCAAGCAGGGAGGAACGCGCAGAGGCGCCAACATGGGCATCCTGCGCGTGGACCACCCCGATATCCTCTCTTTTATCGATATGAAACGCGACGGGCACACGGCGCAGAACTTCAATATCTCCGTGGCCGTCACGGAAACCTTTATCCATGCCCTGGAAAACCAAGCCGATTACGAACTGTTGGATCCCCAGTCCGGTAATGCCACGGGCAGTCTGCCGGCCCGGCAGGTGTTTGAAGCCATGGTGGATTCAGCCTGGCGCAATGGCGACCCCGGACTGGTGTTTATTGAACGGGTCAACCAACTCAATCCCACCGCGGCCCAGGGCCCCATTCGTGCCACCAATCCCTGCGGCGAACAGCCCCTTCACGATTACGAGGCATGCAACCTGGGTTCCATCAACGTGGCCAACTTTTATCAATCCGGCCACGATGATCCGGTTCAATGGGAACGCCTGCGTGAAACCATCCACATGGGAGTACGCTTTCTGGACAACGTGATCGACGTGAACCGTTACCCCCTGGAACCGATCCGGGAGATGGCCGAGGCCAACCGCCGCATCGGCCTGGGAGTAATGGGGTTCGCGGACCTGTTGTTGCTGGCCGGTATCCGCTACGATTCGCCGCAAGCCCTGGACCTGGCCCGGCGCATCGCCGGTTTTTTCAAACAGGAGGCCACCGCCGCATCGCGTGAATTGGCCGGAGAACGCGGATCGTTTCCCCGCATTGAGCAATCGATTTACGCTGGATCCGTCATGCGCAACGCGTCGGTCTTGAGCATCGCTCCCACCGGCACCATCTCCCGCCTGGCCGGATGTTCCTCCAGTATTGAACCGGTGTTTGCTTTTGAAGTGGTGTCACGTATCCTGGACAGCGAAATCCGGGACGTCCACCCCATTTACGCCAAGTGGCGGGAAGATCATCCGCAAGAGACCCACCCCGATTGGTTTGTCACCGCCGGAGAGATCGCCCCCGAAGACCACCTTAAAATGCAGGAGGCTTTCCAGGAATCCGTTGACAGCGCGGTGTCCAAAACCATCAACTTCCCGCACGAGGCCTCGCGGGAAGATATCGCCGCCGCTTTCCGCATGGCATTCTCCATGAATATCAAGGGGTTGACCGTATACCGCGACGGTTGTCGTGCGGTCCAGGTGCTCAACCGGGCCGACGCGGAAACTCCCCAACCCATGGAGCGCCCCGATGCCCTGACCGCGTTTACGCACAAGATTCCCACCGGTTTCGGCAACCTGTACATTACCGTCACCTTTTTTAACGAGCGCCCATTCGAGGTATTCTGCTCAATCGGGAAAAGCGGCTATTCCACCATGGCGGACGCCGAAGCGATCGGCCGCCTGGCTTCCCTGGCCCTGCGCAGCGGTATTCCCGCCAGCGACGTGGCCCATCAATTAAAGGGGATCGGCGGATCGGAGCCCACCTTTCACAACGGCGAACTGGTGCAATCCATTCCCGACGCCATCGCCAAGATATTGGAAAGTCACGTGGGAACGGTCAGCGGCGGCGGCAGGGACCTCAACACCATCAACTGCCCGGTTTGCGGCGCCACCCTCACGGACGAAAAGTGCCCCACCTGCCCCAATTGCGGCTGGACCCGCTGTACCGGGACGTGAGAAAAAGGTGACAGGTATCAGGTGACAGGAGACAGGACACGGCAGTCGAAAGTAAACAGACAAAGCCTAGTGACGGCACTAAGGAGTATAAGTGATGAGGAAACCGGCCAGGCAGCTCAGCTCAGAATGCCTGTCCGAACTGTGATGATGTGTTTTTAAGCGCTGTGATGCAAAAATGGGGTGTCCCCAAAATCGGCGAACACCTGTCTCCTGTCACCTGCCTTCCTGTCACCTGATACCTGATGTTTTTTCCCCTTCCGTGTGTTCCGTGGTTTTGTTGAAATTTCCGGTTCGTGGGCGACCGGCCGGTCGCCCCTACATCTTCCCTCTTCAACTTTT
>DSBM01000118.1 GCA_011049425.1 Candidatus Aminicenantes bacterium | reverse complement strand
CATGGGCTGAGGCAGGACGGCCGAAGGTAAAATGATGCCCCGGATTACATCCCAAACAACCACCGGGGTCATTTTAGTCCGCCGAAGAACACCGAAGTGGTGAGCGGTGACCTGTGCCCTCTGAATATTTGTGCCCGAAAGGGCACTCAACTGCAGTCTTTCCCATTTTTCAATAAGAATAACTTCCAAACCCACACAAAATGGAAGAGAACCCAACTTCCCTTTTCCTTTAAACTGAATTTGCCAGTACGGGCCTGTTGACGTACAATCCTGGTTTCAAACCCTGATTCAACAGAACCGATAGGAGCGCGCGTGAAGCCGGAATCACCAGCCCTTTCCCGCCGGAGATCGCCGTTGTTGCCGGTCATCCTGATCACGGCTTCCGGCACGTTGACCCTGGGCGGATACGAAATGGTCCGCTCCGCGGCGGCGTCGATCTTCCTGGCCCACCACTCCGCCAATCGCCTCCCTGAAGCCCTGATGCTGGTGCCGCTGGCCATGTTCTTGTTGACCTGGATCTTTTCGGTGGTGTTGCGCCGCATCGGCCCCGGGGCAACCTATCTCTCCACCCTGGTGCTTTCCGGCCTCGTGTTGATTGCGGCCACCGAGGCTGTCCATAACCACGTCCCGGGTGCGCCTTACCTGTTGTACGTGTTCGCCCAGGCGTACATCGTGCTGATCGTGGAACAGGTATGGGCCTTTATCAACAGCCGCATCCGGCCAGGTGAGGGCAGGCGCTGGAACGGACCGATCATCGCCGCCAGCACGCTGGGCTCGATATCCGGCGGCCTGGTGACCGGCCGATTATCGGTCGGCCTGGGTTCGGAACGGCTCGTGATCATCGCGGCCGGACTTACGGCCGCGAGCGCCGTCCTAGGCCGGCTGGCTTTCCATATCCCGGGACCGCGGCCACGGCCGCAAAAGACCGAACCGGGGCGGTTTTCCGACCACTTCGCCTGGGACCTGTTGCGCCGTGACCCCACCATCCGCCGGTTGACCTGGATGGTCATGGCCCAGCAGGCGGTATCCGTACTGCTGGACATCGCGTTCCATCGCGCCCTGCAGCAGGCCATGCCCCTGCAGGACCCGCGCACGGCTTTTCTGGGGTACTTCTGGGCCGGGGTCAACCTGCTTTCCCTGGTGCTGCAACTCGGCGTATGCCCCTGGCTCCTGTCCAGGACGGCGTTGCGAAAAGTCCACGCATCCATCCCGTTGCTCTACGGCAGTGTCGCGCTGGCGGCGGTTTTCTTTCCCCTGCTTTCCATCCTGGGCGCAGCGTTTTTCCTTTCCAAGACCGTGGATTACTCGGTGTTCCGCGCCGCCAAAGAGGTACTCTACATCCCCCTGTCTTTCCAGGCCCGCTACCGCGCCAAGATGACGGTCGACGCGCTGATCTACCGCTCCACCAAGGGGGTGGTCTCCGGAGCGCTTGCGATCGCCGGCCGTACCCTGGGATTTCTACCCCTGCGCCTCTACCCCCTGCTGGCGGTGATGGTGTGCGTCGGCTGGAACCGCTCCACCCACGGCCTGCCTGAACCGTCCCCAGGTTCTGATTCAGATTGAAAACAGCCATGAAAGGAGTTCCATAAACGGCACTCGAGAGGCACACCGGATCGCCGGGAGTAACCCGATTGACCTGAAGCTTTATTGTGTCCAATTTTGTTGTCCCATAAAAAAAGGCTTGAAAAGCGGATCGTATTCGGGTAGACTCCCGCGCGGACAACATGGCCATGAACATCCGCGCTGACGCCGGGAAATTCTGGAGGCGGTTTTCGCTACCGCAGAAAACCGCCATGCTGTTTTCCTGCGGATTGGCTTGCGGCTTGTTTCTCTATTTCAACGTGTACGCAAACACCCCCTACTACCTGTCGGCTGAATCACGCATGTGTGTGCAATGCCACGTGATGGAAAGCCAGTACGCCACCTGGAACCACAGCGCCCACCGCCAGTACGCCCAATGCGGGGACTGCCACCTGCCCCACCACAACCCGGTTGCCAAGTACGCGATCAAGGCCCGCGACGGCATGAAAGACCTGACCCTGTTCATGCTGAGGATGGAAGCAAACATCCCCCACTCCACGGCTTCCACCAAGGAAATCATCCGCGGAAACTGCCTGCGCTGCCACGAAAAAGCCATGACTGACGTGGATCCGGGAACCCATATCGACGGCAGCGAGCGGCTGTGCTGGAATTGCCACCGCGATGTGCCCCATGGTCGCACCCGCGGACTGGCATCCGTGAACCAGCCGGGCGCGCAACTAATAACAAAGCCGGTTCCGGCCTGGCTGAAAGTAAAATTGACGCAAACGGAGTGAGTAATGAGTGAAAAACGCAATCCGTCATGGCTGTTCTGGCTGATTTTCGCAGGCGCCGTGGGCGCGGCCTTTGTTTTGGGTTTGTTGATCTCCACTTACGCCGAACGCCGGGTGGAAACCCAGATGGTCTACAAGCCCCAGGTCATGATCAACGAATTGGAACCCCGCAGCCGAATCTGGGGGGAAAACCACCCCAGGCAATACGAATCTTACCTGCGCACGGAGGAATCATCGTTCAAGAGCCGCTACAACGGCAGCGCCGAAATCGACATGCTGGAGGTCGACCCGCGGCTGGTGGTGTTGTGGGCCGGCTACCCGTTTGCGGCCGACTACAAGCAGGGCCGGGGACATCGCAACGCCATCACCGACATCTACGATACCCTGCGTACCGGCGCCCCGGACGGTGCGGGCAATGACCCCATGCCCACCACCTGCTGGACCTGCAAAAGCCCCGATGTACCCCGCATGATGAAACAGGAGGGCATCACCGCCTTCCATACCGGCAGGTGGTCCCGCCTGGGGCCCGAGATCGTCAACCCCATCGGTTGCGCCGATTGCCACGACCCCGAAACCATGAACCTGGTAATCACCCGGCCCGCCCTGATCGAAGCGTTTCAGCGCATGGGCAAAGACATTTCCAAAGCCACCCACCAGGAGATGCGTTCCCTGGTCTGCGCCCAATGCCATGTGGAATATTATTTCGACAAGCGGCTGGACGGCAGTGAATACCTCACCCATCCCTGGGATAAGGGCATGTCCGTGGAAAGCATGGAAGCCTACTACGACAAACTGGAATTTTACGACTGGACCCATACGCTCAGCCGCGCTCCCATGCTCAAGGGACAGCATCCCGATTATGAAATCTACACCAGCGGCGTACACGCCGCCCGCGGAGTTGCCTGCGCGGATTGCCACATGCCCTACACGGTCGAAGGCAGCCAAAAATTTTCCGACCACCACGTGCAGAGCCCGCTGAACAACGTGGCCAATTCCTGCCAGGCCTGCCACCGTGAAGAGACTGAACAACTGATTGCGGATGTGTACGAACGCCAGGAAAGGATTATTCAAAACCGTGACGCCCTGGAAAAACTCCTGGTCCGCGCCCACATGGAAGCGGCAACCGCATGGGAAAAAGGCGCCTCGGAAAAAGAGATGGCCGATATCCTGACCCTGATCCGTCACGCCCAATGGCGCTGGGACTACGTTGCGGCCAGCCACGGTGCTTCGTTTCACTCACCAGTGGAAACCGGCCGCATCATCGCCACCGCTATCGAGAAAGCCCAGGAGTGCCGGGTGAAACTGGCACGTGTGTTGACGCGTTTGGGCGTCACAGGAGAGATCCCCTATCCCGATATCGAAACCAAGGCCCGGGCCCAGCAATTTGTGGGACTGGACATGGAAAAACTGACGCGGCAAAAAGCAATGTTCAAGCAGAAGATCCTTCCCCAATGGCTGGCCGAGGCTGAAAAGCGTGAAAAGCAATGGGGAAAAGAGATCCGCTGATTTCACCCGCTTAATGACCTTCACG
Organism: Candidatus Aminicenantes bacterium; assembly: GCA_011049425.1. NCBI lineage: Bacteria > Candidatus Aminicenantota > Candidatus Aminicenantota bacterium. The sequence goes on along the minus strand of DSBM01000118.1, from coordinate 14,748 downwards.
GCGGAATCATCATGCGCGCAGACGAATCAGACCGCTCCCTGACCCTGCTCAGCGGTTTTCTGTGCGCCGGGATCGTAGCTTTTTCCGGCCTGGCCCTCGATCTGGTTTCCAAGGCCAGGCTGGCTGAAATCATCACCGTTCCCGTGAACCGATACGCATGGGTTGCTTTTCTGTTTACCTGCTTTGCGCTGGCGGCGGTCCTGAAAAAAAATGGGGTGACCCGCAGATCCAACTGGATGCCTTTGGCAATCGGCGCGATCGGGATTTTCGCCTTGAGCGGTATCATCCAGGGCTTCTTGCCTCAGGCGGCCGCAGCCAAGATTCAACCCGGCATATCCACGGTTTTGTACAGTCACCTGCATTCCTGGACGTTTGCGTTTATTCAGCTTTATTTCCTCTTGATCCTGGGAATCAGCATCGGCGGACGCGTGTATCGCGGCAAACCCCGCAATGCCGTCTTTTTTCTGATGCATGCCGGCTTGCTGCTTTCTCTGAGCGGCGGCTGGTTCGGCGCCCCGGAGTTTCAGCGACTGCGCCTTACCCTGCTCCAGGGCCACCATGTGTGGTACGGCGTCAATCCGGAACACCGTGAGGTGGAACTCGATTTTTCTTTGCACATGCTCGACTTTAAAATTCAATTCTATTCCCCCAAATACGTGATTCACCAGTCCCGACCGGGCGACAAAAACAAGGCAAAAGCCCGCGGCCTGGAGCCCGGCCGCCCCGTCAAGGTGGATGGATACACAATCGTGCTGGAGCGATATCTTGAAAATGCCGCGGCTACGACGGTCGGGTTCAAAAAGAGCCATGACCCCCAAGCCGTTCCTGCTGCGCTGGTAAAAATATCTCACCCGGATTATCCGCAAGACCGCTACGGCTGGGTCAGTTGCGGGGGACCTGCCCAACCGCCCGTTCGTCTCTTGCTTGAAAACGGCTGTCAACTCGCCATGCTGGAACCGCAGCCCCGCATGTACACCACCACCGCGCAACTGGTGAGCAGGCAGGGCGCCAACCGCAAAGTAGAAATCCGCGTTAACCACCCGGAAAAAGTCAACGGCTGGCACCTGTACCAGGCCGGCTATAAACAAAACCCCACAAACGCGACAAAGCTCAGCATCGTGGAAGCGGTTAAAGACCCCTGGCTGCCGCTGGTGTACGCGGGGATCTATTTGATGCTTCTCGGCGCGGTGATCCTGTTCCTGCAGGGCGTGAAACGAAAATGAGGAGCATCGCGTCCCACCCGGCATTGTTCATCGCGGCGATTCTCTGGATTTCCGCCCTGATTTTTTACCGGGGACCGCTGCGCAGATCCAGGCATCGCGCTTACGCGCTGTCACTTGCCGGAAGTATCGTGCTGGGCTTTTTCCTGGTTTTTCTATGGTTCAGGCTGGGGCGTCCGCCCATGCAGACCCTGGGGGAAACCCGGCTCTGGTACGCGTTTTTCCTCGTGATCGTGGGTATTCTCTCCTTTCACAAGTGGAAGTTTTCCTGGTTTATTCCCCTGAGTACGGTAATCGCGCTGGTTTTTTTACTCTTCGACATTTTCCGGCCGGGATACTTCGATAAGGCGATGATGCCGGCGCTGCAGAGCCCCTGGTTTGTTCCCCACGTCATTTTGTTTATTTTTTCGTACGCGATCCTGGGCGTGACCGCCCTCATCTCGTTGCGCGAGTTGTGGTTCGATTTCAAAAAGCGTCCCATGTCCACCGAATCCCTTGCGGCCGTGGACAACCTGGTCACCGCCGGACTGTCCTTGTTCACCGTGGCCATGCTTTTCGGCGCGCTCTGGGCCAAACAGGCCTGGGGGCATTACTGGACCTGGGATCCCAAGGAAACCTGGGCGCTGATCACCTGGATGGTATACAAAATCTACCTGCATTATCGCCTGCACCGGCCACGCAGACGCCGCGCCGCTTTCCTGGTGCTGTTTTCCGCTTTCCTGGTTCTGCTCATCTGCTGGTTCGGCGTCAACTACCTGCCTTCCGCCATTACCAGCATCCATACTTATTAAAGGTTGGAGAGTTGGAAAGTTGGAGGGTTGGAGGGGAAAGGCTATTTTTCGTGAAAGACCCAGACTCCGTCCCACTCCTCAGGCGGATTGTTCAACAGTTGTCGGCACCGTTCCAGAAACACCCCCGCAACCGCATCTTTACCGGCAAGTCTTGAAAAAATCCGGGCGGCCGACTCAAAACCACCGTTAAAATAACGTTCCAAAGCGGTTTCGAAATCGCGAAAAGCCTTAATCTCTAGAGCGGAAAAATCATCTGTTTTTCCAATCAGTTCATAGATTTCCTCTGCTTCGGTTTTGCCCTTGACCTTTACCCGGTCCAGTTTGCGGAAAAGCAGGTCGTTCGGAATTCCACGGGCACAGTTTTCACCCATGGCGATCTTTGTACCGTAAAACTTGTTGACACCCTCCAGGCGCGAAGCGAAATTGACCGCGTCACCGATCAAAGTATACTCGAACTTACGCTCGCTGCCGATATTTCCGGCCACCGCGGCGCCGGAGTTCAAGCCGATGCGCATACTGAACTCCGGCCAACCATTTTCACTGAATTCACGATTCAAATTTTGCAGTTCCTTTTGACACAGCAGGGCGGCCCGGGCCGCCAACTCACGCTGATCGGGTTGCGGCAATGGGGCCCCCCAGAAAGCCATCACGGCGTCGCCCTCGAATTTATCCACATACCCGTCATGCGCCAGGATGATGGTGGTCATGCGCTCAAGATAGCGGTTCAAGAGCAAAACGACCTCTTCCGCGGACAACTTTTCTGAAAGCGTGGTGAACCCGGCCAGGTCCGAAAAATAGATGGTTACGGGAACTTTCTCACCGCCGAGCTGTAATACTCCCGGATCATCCATGATCCTGTCCAAGAGCTTTTCAGAAACGTAATTTTTGAAAAGGTTCTGCACAAAGATCTTTTCGCGCCGACTCTGGCTGTAACCGCGATAGCCATTGTAAGAGCCGATGGCGACAAACAGCAAGGCAAAGGAAAGCAGGGGTAGTTGCCGGCCGGCGACAAATAACGCCAGGTTGGAACCGGCCAGAAGTACCAGGAAAAAAAATATCATCCCCACTTCTTTCGTAAGCGAAGAAATTTGCAACAGCAGCATGTGCAACAGCAGCCCCGTGAGAAAAAGGGCGAAATGGGTCCAGAACGCCGGCAGTGGCTTAATAAAATCGCGGCGCAGCAAGTTCTCCAGGCCGTGCGCCACGATCTCGTATCCGGTGCCCTTGCTGTCCAAGGGATAGGGCCTGAAATCGAGCAATCCGGAGGCGGTCGCGCCCACGATCACGATCCGGTCTTTAAAGAGCGCCGGAGAAAGCTGGGGCTCTTCGCCCTTCTGCAACTGCAACGCGGACTGAATGACCGCGGCGGCATTATAGGTTTCAAAACTGTCCTTGGTATAGAATTTCAACGCGACCTTGCCATCATCGTCCAGCGGCACCTGCAGCGTGTCCCTCTCCAGATCCGTGGAAGAGAGAATTGCCAGGGGAAAGGACGGGTAGGTTTTTCCGCGATAGCAGAAATAGTGGCGCAATCTTCGGTACAAACCGTCTTGTTCCGGCTCCTGGTTGACCGCGCCGATTCCGCGGCAGGAGTTGAGCAACATTTCGATTGGAGTCCGCACGCCGGAGTATGTCTGGATCTCCATAGCCGGAGGGTTTTTTAGAGCGAACCTGGAAATTAATGGACCTTTCCCGCTTTCAGCGGTAAAAATCACGGGGAAAAGCACGTTACCGCTTTCACGTACTGCGTCGGCGAAAATCCGGTCTTCACCTTCGTATAGGCTTTGCTCGGCAAAAATAATGTCAAATGCCACCGCCCGCGATTGGGTCAGCAATTCCAGCATACGGGCGTAAAATGAGCGCGGCCAGGGCCAGGGAATGTTAAAATTCTCGCGGTAGAACTCCAGGCTGTAGTCGTCGATACTGACCAGTACAACATTGGAATCCACTTTTTTGGCGAAGGTTACGAGTTTCAAGTCGTAAACCGCGTTTTCGAAATCCGTAAAAAAAAAGTGAAAGAACAATTCAACCGCGATAAAGACCAACAGAAAAGCCGGCAACGACCTCAGCTTCGACATAACTCCCGGATCCGGGTGAACCGCTCTTTCCTTTTCTGATAGCCGGCATTGATCTCGGGCTTGGCAACCGCGGATTTAAGGTATTCAAGGCGCTTGGCGCAGGAGGGATGTGCGGAGTAGATCCCGGCTTTTTTTTCTTCACGCTCATGCAGTTTCTCAAGCAACGACACAATTGCCGCGGAGTTATACCTGCACTTTTCCAGCAGTTTAACCGCCGCCAGGTCGGCTTTCTTTTCCTGGGAGCGGGAATACCCCTTTTCCAGCAGCGTGTTGGACACATCCGTAACCATATTGCGGAAAAGCTCAACCGTTTCGTTGCTTCCCGAAGTCAATTCAGCGGCGGTTTTTATGGCGAAACTTTTCATACGGTCGGATTTGATCGCCTGAGTGGGGTCCTTGGAAACAATGTGGGAAACTTCATGCGCCAATGCGGCCGCGAGTTCATCCTCATCTTCGCAGACCTCAACCAATCCCCGTGTAACGAAAATAATCCCCGAAGGTGCGGCAAAGGCGTTGACCTCATCTGTGTCCAGCATGGCAAACCGGTATCCCAGAAAGGTCTGGGGGCGGTCGGAACGCAGGGCGATAAAGGTTCCGAGTCTGGCCAGGTATGCGGTGATCTCTCTGTTTCTGGAAAGCTTGTAACGACTGAGGATGGTGGCGCCAACGGCACGCCCGATATAGTATTCCTCTTTTTCATTTATCTTGCGCTGGGCTTCCACTCCTTTCTTGGTGATATCCACGGCTTTTTTCAATTTTTTCAAATCAGTGGCGCTTAAAACGACTGAGACCGAGACAAGCATAAAGACAAAAAACTTCAGCCGTTTCATTTCAAGCCTCCTTCCGAAGCGAACTTTCGCAACTCATCCACTGTGACGGCAATGCCGATCATCCAGTCCAGGTCCGTGAAGTTAAATCCCCTGGCGCGCCGGATGCGGCGCTCGTTCTCTTCGGAAAAACCTTTGGCGGCCAGCGCCACTTCCTTTTCCGACACCCCGGTTTTTGAGGTCCGGGAAGCAAGAATCGACTTTTTGCCTCCGCCGAAAACCGAATTGTGCAGATATCCCTGTTTTTCGCCGGCTTTTACCAAACTCCAGCTATCTTTTTGACTCTGAATCGATACCACGGTCCCATAAGCCAGGGTACAAACCCTGGAAGCCAGAAAATCCGGCTCGGACTGCAGATAGGCTTCGCGCACAACGATCACCCCGTCCTTGGCTGCCAGAGAGAAACCGCATACCAGGACCACGAACAAAAAAAGCTTTTTGCCCTTCATGGCGCCTCCTTTCCGCTTGCCCCGCCCATGGGAATCAAACTTGATTCCCTGTCAGCCACGATGCGGGAATCGCTCTCCTGCCCGGAGAAATTATAGTACCCCCGACCCGAAAACTCAATGGAAGTAACCGGGAAACCTGGAAAAGTACAGTGCAATGGAGTTGAGCAATTTGCGGAAAGGGGAAACTGTCAAGAAAAACGGAAAGTCAAAAAAGCGGCACAAGAAGCCGGCGACAAGAAAACCGGGCTGCGAACAACGCGTTGGCCTCAAGTTCGTAAATTTCTGCGATCTCTCGGCTTGATTCGCAGTAGGTTGCGAAATCCGGGAGCTAAATGTGCGTTTTCGACACAATGTCACCGGGCTCGATATGGATATAGATAATGGTTTCCCGGCCGAATGCATTTCGCAAACGATCTTCCGCAGTTTGTGATATCGCGTGGGCGGCGGACAGGGAAAGGCGCGCGTCCACGTCCAGGTGCAGGTCGATCACCATGCGCGGGCCCACCCTGCGGGTACGCAATTGGTGAAGGTTCATGGCCCCGGGAACACTTTGAATGATTTCCAGGATCTCTTTTTCCACGTCGGGCTCAACTGCCGCTTCCAGCAATTCATTACCTGACTCTTGGAGGATCCTCCACGCGGCAACCAGTATCATTCCCGCCACCACCAATGCGGCCAGGGGATCAAGAATTCGTCCCCGCTCTCCGAGTAGCATGGCCCCCAGCACGCCGCTCAAGGTGGCCACTGAAGAGAGGGCATCGGAGCGGTGATGATAGGCATTGGCCATCAGCGCGGGGCTGTCAATGCGCCGGGCCTCGCTTCGGGTCCATTGAAACAAACCCTCTTTCACCAGAATCGACAACGCGGCCGCAATCACGGCTACCAGCCGCGGCGGAGCTGAAACGCTTCCTTTCAACATATCCAGTGCCGACGACATTGCGGAAACCGCAATGCCCAGGCCGGCCAATCCCAGCAGCCCCCCCAGAACCAGTGTGGCCAGGGCTTCGTATTTGCCGTGACCATAACGATGGGTACGATCTTCCGGCCGAGCGGCAAGGCGCAATCCGCCAATTACCACGAGATCGGACCCAAGGTCTGAAAGCGAATGCACCCCGTCCGCCACCAGCGCGCGGCTATGGCCCACAATTCCCGCTGCGAACTTCATAAGTGAAAGCAGGATGTTGCCCAGTGCCCCCCACAAAGTGACCCTGATTCCACCCTGCCTGCCGGTATCGTTATTTGTGTTGTCATCCCGCATACACCCATTATAACCCAGATGGGTGCCCGTGGTTATCGCCTGTGCGTGTTCGCAGAAATCCGCGCCCGGAAAGCAGGCCTTGGCTGGCCTTCCGCCATTTGAAAGCCTTACTCAATGGGGATATACGAGCTTCCAGCCAATTATAAATCCAGTTGGCACAGGTATTGCTACTGTATTGCGAAACCAAATTTAGGAGGTTGTCATGACCAAGAAAATGATTTTGATCAGCGTGATCGTGGTTGGATTAAGCGTTTTCCCCCTGCTGGCCCGTTGGCACAGTGGCAAACATGGATGCGCATGCGGAACGACTGCAGAGAAAGCCGTCACCTTCATGGGAACCGTTCAGGAAGTGGTGAACTCTAAGGATGGAAAGGGCCGTTACGCCGATGGTATTCACTTAATGATCGCCGAGGGCGAAAAAAAGCACGAAGTTCATCTCGGCCCGCGTGAATGGCTGGATAAGCAGGACTGGAAACCGGCCAAGGGCGATGTCGTGAACGTCAACGCCTACACCTGCACATGCCGGGGCGACGATGCGCTGATGGTTAAAAAGATTCAAAAGGGCGATCAGGTTCTCAGCCTGCGCGGCGATGACGGCCGGCCCATGTGGAACCTCAGCCGTGATGGCGGACGAGGCAAGGGTCACAGAGGCAAATCCCGTCGCGGAAACGCCGGTTGCAGAGGCTGTTCCGGCTGTGGAGCGCGCCGCTGACTCGCAATTAACTCTTCCGGGTTCCGGTCTCATTGACAATGGGATCGGAACCCGGGTATTCTCATCATGAGAATAATGAAACCCTTCGCTGTCTTGTTTCTGATTTCCCTGTTGCTGGTCCCCGTTGCGGCCCAGGAAAATCAGCACCCATGCCGCCGCAGCAAAAATCCCTGGCGGCATTACCGCGTCAATACCGTTACCCGCATCACGGGGGTTGTCAACGCTGTATACCAGCGTGAATGCTACTTTCACCAAGCCATGGTCGTTCTGGAAATCATTACCGCTGAAAAAAAAGTCGTACTTGTTGAGACCGCCCCACCCGGTTTCCTCGAAAATCCACCCGCCCGGGGCGACAGCCTGACGGTTACGGGCGCATGGCTGCAGACCCCGGAGCCACCCGCCCTGATCATGGCCCGCCGGCTAACCTGGAACAAACGCACGGTTGAGTTGCGTGATCCCTACGGGTTCCCCTTGTGGCGGCAACAGCGGCGGAGGCAGAACAGACATGGGCGCGGGTAGATGCCCAAAAAGAAACGCACGCAACTGTTGTTTTTGACCATCACCTTGCTGGTGTTATCTGCGCTGGTTTTGTACATGAACCGCGTCAACCGCATCCAACTGCAACATCAGATCGAAGCCATTACCCGTGGAGAAGGAGCGGCCCTCAACGAGCTCATGCAGAAAGCCGGCGCATTGCTGGCGGAATCAGGCCATGACGTTCTGGAAAATTTCCTTCAGCGCCTGGCACGCATTCCCGCTGTCGTGTACGCGGGCATGTACCGAAATGATGAACTCTATCATCTGTATACGCGTTATGAAGGCTATTTTCCCGTCTCCACAAATCTGCCGGAACTGGCGCTGCTGGAATCCCCGCTGGGTCAGATACTCAATATCCGCAGCCGCTTCAGAGACAACAGCGGAAACAAATGGACCATCCACCTGGGCTTTCATTCAGATTACCTGGATACCCTGAACCGCAACGCCAGGAAAGGGCTTCTGGTTCAGGCGTTCATCATGTTGTTTTTTATCGCCACCATTCTGGTGTTGATCACCTCGTTTGATCGCCGCCATTTCCGCCACCGCATGGAGTTGGAGCGGGAACGGGAATCGCGGGAACGGCTGGAAGAGCTGGCCCTGTTTTCCGCGGAAATCGCCCACGAGATCAAGAACCCCTTAAACTCGCTGGCGTTGACACTGGAGGTTATACAAGGGCGCTTGAAAGAACACCCGGATGATCGTTCCGGCAGATACATCAAGGCCGGCCGCGATGAAGTGCGGCGCATCACCGGCATCCTGGAATCCTATTCCCGTCTTTCCAGGCCGGTCAGACCGGTTGCGCAAAGGGTAAACCTCGCTTCGCTGCTCAAGGACCTGCAAACCGCACTGGAAGGCGAAACTTTCGCCAGGAGAGCTTCATTAGAGATGCCGGCATTGCCCCGGTTGATGTTCGAACTCGATCCCGACCTGTTGCGACAGATACTGAGAAACCTTATCCAGAACAGCCTTGAAGCGGGTTCCTCCAAGGTAAAACTGACCGCCGCGGTTAAAAAAGACTGGCTGCATATCGCCCTGGAGGACAATGGCGAAGGCATCGATCCTGAACTCCAAGAAAAAGTTTTTCAACCCTACATCTCGGCAAAAACCAAGGGTACGGGTCTGGGCCTGTTCGTAGCCCGGAGACTGGTTACCGCCATGGGCGGAGAAATCCGCCTGCATGAGTCGCGACCGGGAAAAACCCGTTTTTGCATTCGTATCCCCAGAGGAGAAATCAGTGAACGTTGATTACCAGGTTCTCGTGATCGAGGACGAAAAACTGGCTGGAGAAGTCATCCGCGACCGGCTGGAAGAAGAGGGATACCTCACCCGTCTCTGCACCACGGCCCAATCCGCCCTGGATTACTTTCATGCCCACTCGATCGACCTGGTTCTGCTGGACTACCGTCTGCCGGACGCGGATGGCCACCAGGTCCTGGCTGAACTCAAGGCAACCAATCCCATGGTTCCCGTCATTGTGATGACCGCTTACAGTTCGGTTGAGAAAGCGGTCTCCATGCTCAAGGCTGGGGCCCACACCTACCTGACCAAGCCCCTGGAAATGGAATCCCTGATGCATGAAGTCCGACGCGCACTCGAGCACATTACACTGAAGAGAGAGAACCTGCGCCTGGCGGAAACCCTTCAGGAACGATACACCCACCCGGACTATGTGTTTCAATCCGCGGCCATGCAGCAGACCCTGAACACGGCGCTGCGGGGGGCCGCCTCTCAGGCCAATGTATTGATTACGGGAGAGAGCGGTACCGGCAAAGAGGTCATGGCCTTTATCATGCACCACCATTCTTTGCGCCGCAACGGCCCCATGGTCCGGGTCAACCTCTCCGCCCTACCGGAAACCCTGGTGGAAGCCGAGTTGTTCGGATCCGTCAGGGGCGCGTTCACCGGGGCCGTCACCCGGCGCGGCCGCTTTGAAGAAGCCAGTGGCGGAACCCTGTTTCTGGATGAAATCGGTGAAATGCCCCTCCCCATCCAGGTCAAGCTTCTGCGCGTGATTCAGGACAAAGAGATTACGCGCCTGGGCTCCAATGAAAACATCCCCGTGGATATCCGCCTCATCACCGCCACGAATCGTGACCTGGAAAAAGAAGTCTCAGAAAAACGCTTTCGTGCTGATCTCTTTTTCCGGCTGAACGTGCTCCACATCGATTTGCCCCCCCTGCGGCAACGCAAAGAAGAGATCCCTTCCCTGGTCGATCTGTTTATCCGCAAGTTCAACATACGGGAAAACAAATCGATCAACGGCGTTTCCCGTGAAGCCATGGACCGGCTAATGAAATACGATTTCCCCGGCAATATTCGCGAACTGGAAAACATCATTGAGCGCGCAGTCGTCCTGGGCCGGGGCAAAACCCTGGTTTCCGTGGATCTGCCGCTTTTTCTGACACCGGAAAACGAAAAAGCCGCCGCCGAAGAAAAGCAGGGATCATTGGCGGAAAGAATCAAAACGCTGGAAACCCGTGTTATCCGTGATACTTTGCAGAAACATGGTGGCAACCAGTCACGCGCGGCTGAGGAATTGGGAATATCCGAGTCGGGGTTGCGGTACAAACTCAACCAACTGAAAATTTCCCTGACAAGTACAAAAAGCTGAAACTCCCTTGACAGATCTCTGAAAAATGGCAGTATGGGACGAGGACCAAGGAGGCTATCATGACTCTCGTCAGGGCCAATTCGATATTATCGCTGTTGCTGATGTCGCTATGTATGCCCGGCATGGCGAACGATGATCCCCGTGCCCGGGAAATCGTGCAGCGCATGGACGAGCTTTACCGCGCCGATTCAAGCGAAACACTTATGCAGATGATGATCACCACCCCAACTGGGAACGCACGCTGAAAATCCGCGCCTGGAGCCGGGGAACAAACAAAACCTTTCTGCGCATCCTGGAACCCCGCAAAGAACGGGGAATGGCCACCCTGCGCGTGGGCAATGAGATGTGGAACTACCTGCCCAAGACCGATAAGGTCATGAAAATCCCCCCCTCCATGATGATGGGTTCCTGGATGGGATCGGACTTCACCAATGACGACCTGGTCAAAGAGTACACGTTCCTGCAAGACTACCACTTTGAAATGGCCGCAATCCCCGATCCCCAGCCCGGTTTGCTGTATGTAAAAAGCATACCCCTTCCCGACCGCCCCATTGTGTGGGGGCACGTGATCACCGCGGTCCGGGAGGAAGGCCTGATGCCGAAATGGCAGGAGTTCTATGACGAAAAGGGGAAACTCATGCGCCGCATCGATTTCTCCGACATACGATCCTTTGGCGACCGCACCATCCCGGCCGTCATGACCCTGGTTCCCCTGAACAAGGAAGGGCACCGCACCGTGGTCCGATACCTGGAAGCCGCATTCAACGTTCCGGTAAGCAACGACACGTTTGCTTTGCGCAACTTGAGAACACGCAAGTAAACAGCAACCCGGCCAAGAGGTCAGGCATGATATTGAAAATGGCGTTCCGCAACGTGTTTCGCCGGAAACGCCGCTCCCTGCTGACCGCACTCAGCATGTTCGGAGGCTTTGTTCTGGCCGCGTTCTTTATTGGGTTTCCAGACGGCAGTTACAACCACATCATCGATGCCTTCACCCGCACCCGCCTGGGACACATCCAGATACACCACCACGAGTACCTGGAAACCCCGTCCCTTTACCGTACCGTCGACAATCCCGGCCGCCTGGGCGACATCCTGGATAAAACAGAGGAAATCGAGAACTGGACTCCCCGCCTCTATTCCGCCGGACTGGCCGCGGCGAAAGAAAAAAGTGCGGGAGTACGCATCATCGGCGTTCATCCACAACAGGAACACCGCACAACCGGGTTCGGCAACCGTATCGTGGAAGGCAAAAGCTTCTCTTCCTCCACGGCCAAGGAAACCATAATCGGCAAGGGCCTGGCCAAGCTGTTACATGCCGGGATCGGCAATGACATCGTTATCATCAGTCAGGCCGCGGACGGCTCCATTGCCAACGAGCGTTATGGCGTGGTAGGCATTCTGGACTCGGGAAACGAAGTAGATGACCGCTCCGCTTTTTACCTGCCGCTCAATGAAGCACAGGAATTACTGGTCCTGGGAGAACGGGTTCATGAAATCGCCATGGTGGTTACAAAACTGGGCCGGGTGGGAGCCATCACCCGCAACCTGCGAACCCGCATCGGTTCATCCGAAATTCAAGTGGCCCCGTGGCAGGAGTTCGCCGAATCTTTTTACAAGGCGATGAAAGCCGACCAGGAAGGCATGTGGATCATGTTGCTGGTTATTGTACTGGTAGTGGCCGTGGGAATCCTGAACACGGTGCTCATGTCGGTATTGGAACGTCAACGCGAGTACGGCATGTTGCGCGCCGTGGGCACCCGGCCCGGTCAGATCGTACGCCTGGTACTGGCGGAAGTGATGATTTTGGCCGCGTTCTGCATTGCGGCCGGAACGCTCGCCGGGTTGCTGATCAACCACGTTTTTTCTCTTAAAGGCATCCGCTTTGCCGATGCCTTTACATACGGGGGAATGGCTTTCGAAACCATACGCACGGAAATCAACCTGCGCAGTTTTACCATTCCCACGGCAACCGTGCTGCTGTCTGCGCTGCTGGTCAGCCTGATTCCCGCTCTGAAAGCGGCCCATACCGACCCGGCCCGCTCCATGCGTATACATTAAGAGAGGAAAAATGGGATTCTACTGGAAACTCGCCTGGCGCAACATCTTGCGCAACAAGCGACGCACCTTCATCGCTTCCGTAACCATCGGCATCGGCCTGGCTTCGCTGATCTTTACCGATGCCTTGATTATCGGCATGAAAGACTCCCTGATCCGTTCCACCACGTCATCTTTTTTGGGTGAAGCCCAGATCCACCACGAAAACTACCGCCTGAGCCGGGAAGCGGAACTCGTCATCAAAAACGCCAGCCAGGTGGTCAACCAATTAGAGAAAGATGATTCCGTGGCCCATTTCGCTTCCCGCACGCAGGCTTTCGGCATGCTGACCTCCCCGGCAAACGTCCAATCCGTTCTGTTGGTGGGCGTGGACCCCGAACGGGAACGCCGGCTTTCCCAGTTTGACGACGCCCTGACAAAAGGTGACCGGCTTGATAAGGAGAGCCACGGACTGGTGATCGGCAGCAAGCTGGCGGAAACCCTGGAAATTGACCTGGGAGAGCGCGTGGTCATGACGGTCGCCCGAGTGGATGGAGGGGACCTTTCGCAGGAAATGTTCCGCGTATCCGGTATCTACCATTTCGGCATCCGCGAGATGGATAGCGGTTTCGCCCTGGTGCCCATTGAGCGGGCCCAGCAAATGCTGGGGTTAGAAAGAGAGATCCATGAAATCGCCGTGCGCTTTCACAATATGCGTGACGCGGAAAACCCGGACCTGCCTTTCTGGAAACGCTATTCCGTTGGAGGGAACGAAGCGGCGGGATGGCCGGAACTGATGCCGGAGATGAAGAACGTCCTGGACCTTACGGATTTCAGCATGTTGATTATGGCTTTGATCCTGGCCGGTGTGGTGGTGTTCGGCATCATCAACACGCTGTTCATGTCTATGTATGAACGCATGTTTGAATTCGGGGTGTTGCGCGCCGTGGGCACACGGGCCGGCGGCATTCGCAAGTTGATCGTGCTGGAAGCCCTGGCATTGGGACTGGTCAGTACGGTGATCGGCGTTCTGCTCGGCCTTGCCGTCACCGCCATTGTATCCCATACAGGTATTGATTACCGCGGCATTGAGATGACCGGGGTTCACATCCGGGAAATCATCTACCCCGTGCTGCGGGGCATGCAATTTGTCAAATATCCCTTGTGGGTGATCCTATTCTGCACCCTGGTGGGCTTTTATCCCGCGTGGGTGGCCGGGCGCATGCAGATCGCTTCCGCCCTGCGCAAAAGCCTCTGAAACATGGAAATGGAGCAAAACATGAACCGGAATGATTTTATTGTGGCAACCCGGGACGTAACCAAGACCTACCACGACAACGGCGTGGATGTTCACGCTGTTCGCGGCATCGATCTCACCATAGAAAGCGGCGAATTCACCGCCATCGTGGGGCCGTCCGGATCCGGAAAGACCACGTTTCTCAATATTATCTCCGGCCTCGACGAGCCCAGCGGCGGCAAAGTGTTTCTGGACGGTAAAGAGTTGTCCTGCATGCGCGGGCGGGAGTTGTCCGACTTCCGGCGCGACCATATCGGTTTTATTTTTCAGTCTTACAACCTGGTTCCCGTGCTGCGGGTGGAGGAGAATGTGGAATACATCATGATGCTTCAAGGTGTTTCCAGACCAGAGCGTCACCGCCGCGTAATGGAAATTTTGGATGCCGTGGGTCTGGCCGGCATGGCCGACCGGCTTCCCACGAAACTTTCGGGCGGCCAGCAGCAACGGGTGGCCATCGCCCGTGCCATGGTGTTCAGGCCGCGATTAATCCTGGCGGATGAACCCACGGCCAACCTCGATTCCAGAACCGGGACCGGCCTGCTGGACATGATGCGTGAACTGAACGAAAAAACCGGTATGACGTTTCTTTTTTCCACTCATGACCGCATGATCATGAAGCGCGCCCGACGGGTCATTACCTTGCATGATGGTCTTATCGCCGAAGACGAGCGCCGCGACCAGCAGAGATAATCGATGCAGAAATTGGCGGTGATGGTGTTGATTTCACTCACCATTTCCACCTCGATGCATGCTTCGCGTATCCGGGGATATGTAAAATCCTTTGCCCTGACCTACTCCCTGCCGGAAGCCCTTTCCCTGGATGAGAACAACCCGCCCCTGGGACTGGTCGCCAACCACCTGCGCCTCACCTTTACCACCCGCTTTTCTCAGAAAGTGAGCGTGGAGGCTGCCTGGGACCTCTCCCCCACAT
>DSBM01000117.1 GCA_011049425.1 Candidatus Aminicenantes bacterium | reverse complement strand
GTCTCAGACCATGGGTCCCCGGAACCTACGTTTGCGTTCGCTTATGCTTTATGCCCTGCGGGTACTCATACTCACAACCGCTTACCAATTACCAATGTGTATTTACCCACACAAAACGTAATAAATCCCAACTTTTCAACTTTCTGTTTCAGATTATTGTGAGAAATGCGGGTTTAATAAAAAAAAAGGGCGGCCGCAGCCGCCCTTGGGTTTGCATGGATCGTCCCTACTTAACGGAAATCGGAATCGCCTTGGTTTTGGACTCTTCCACTTTCGGAACTTTCAGTTCCAGGATTCCATCCTTCATGGCTGCCGCGATCTTGGTGCCGTCAACATTCTTGGGAATGCTGAACGAACGTTTGAAAGTTCCGCAGCGACGCTCAATGCGATGGAAATTCTCTTTCTTGACATCCTTTTCTTCCCTGCGCTCGCCGGTGATGGTCAGGGTGTCTCCATCGAATTCCACCTTGACTTCATCCTTTTTGATGCCGGGTAGTTCAAGCCGGAACACGTACTCTTCCTGGGTCTCATAGATATCGGTTGCCGGAGTCCATGGCCGCACACCCAGGCCCTGCTCCTTGTCATGCAGAAATTCGTCCTCGAATAAGCGATTGATTTTGTCATGCATGTTAAGCAGGTCTCCAAAAGGTCTCCATCGTACTAAAGTCATTTTCGCCTCCTCTTTACCGCTGACAGCGGTTCTATTTTTTGCCCTATCAGGCTTGCATGATTAATATAGTATACCATCTGTGTTTTGTCAACTTTTTTATTATAATATCATCATAAATATCTTAGTGTTTGCTTATCATATAATAGATTCCGGCAACTCCGTTGCGGCCCGGCTATTTTGCGTTGTTGTGGAAAAGTTGTGTTCACCCATCTTTTTCTGCTATAATTCAATCGTCACCGTTGACGATTCCGGAAACAGACCCGGGGGTAAACCAAAAACATGTCCACACTGTATAGCAAAGAGGCCGCGCTGGTTCAGCAGAAGCGCCCGGTAAACTGGGAACTGCTTGAACCGTTGTTTCGTATCGCGGTCCTGGTCTTCGGCATTACGGTAATCTGGTTCGCGGTCCGGGAAAACATCTTTTTCACCTGGCGCGCCGCGGAGTTTTCCGGAACCCGGGGCGTCATTCTGCGCTACTTACTCTTTATCTCCGGACTTATTTTTGTATCTTCGCTGGTGGTTCGAACCTGGTTGTGGTTCCGTTACCGCCCCATTTCCGCCGCAGCCATCCCCGACTCAGACTGGCCCCATGTCACCATAGCGGTTCCCGCCTACAACGAAGGCATCGGCGTTTACCGCTCCCTGATATCGATTGCTGAAAGCGATTACCCGCCGGACCGGCTTCATATCATCGCCCTTGACGACGGCTCTCAAGACGACACCTGGATCCATATGCAGCGCGCAAAGGACCGCTTTCCCGGACGCATCCGGCTGGTGAGATTCAATCAAAACCGCGGCAAACGCGAAGGAATCTACCACGCCTTTCAATCTTGTCACACGCCCTTTTTTGTCACTGTTGATTCAGACACGCGACTGGAACCGAACGCCTTACGCGGCATCCTGGCGGCACTTATCCTGAAACCCGAAATCGCCGCGGCCACGGGTCGAATTCGTATCGACAACTACCGGGCCAACATTTTTACCCGCATGCTCAACGCCCATTTCGCCATGGCGTTTGACTACACCCGTGCCGTCCAAACCACATTTAAAAACGTGCTCTGCCTTTCCGGCGCTTTTTCGGCTTACCGACGCTCCGTTTTATCCGGTGTGATTGACCAGTGGCGGGAACAGACTTTCCTTAATCAGTCGTGCACCTATGGCGAGGATCGCAGCCTGACCAACCACATCCTGCGCTCCGGACAGGGCACCGTCTACCAGCAGAACGCTGTTTGTCACACCGTGGTGCCGGAAAAGCCGGGAAAAATGCTGCGCATGTTGACCCGCTGGGCGCGCAGCAATATTCGCGAAAGTGCGATTTTTTCCGGTTTCATGTTCAATCCCAGGCGCCGGGGCAACCGTTTTCTGCCGTTTTTTGAATTCTCCACTACCATTTCGCTGATCCTGCTACACTTCATCTGGTTTTACTTTTTTCTCTTTTCCGGCTTGATCAACAGTTCTTTCCTGTTCCGCGCCCTGGCTTATACCGTATTATTCGGCTTTTTCTACATGCTTTACTACATCCGCATTGAAGGCCACCGCGATTTCCCCTATGTCGTATTTTTCTCTCTTTTCAGCGCAGTCTGCACAATCTGGGTCTTTACCATAGCCGGTTTGACTCTTACCCGGCGAGGCTGGTCCACCCGTTAGTGATGAATAAAAGTTGAAGAGTTGACTAATGCAGGTAAGAAGTAAAAAAGAGTTTTTCATCGTGTCACCTTGCCACTCGCCATTGGCCTCTTGCCCATCAGGCTCTGAATAAAGAATAAGGAATAAAAAAGCCCCCCCCTGGCCACTGCGCAACTCGCAGAATATTAAAGGTTGAAAAAAGCATCACAAGGGTTTGCCTTATTGCTTTCAACTTTCGACTAATTTACCTCTTGCCGCTCACACGGGCGGTTCGCGACCTACCCCTGCCTGCCTGCCCGCCGAAGCCTTGGCGAAGGTGGGTCACCTTCTTTTCAACTCTTCTTCTCGGTTTTTTCATATTTTCTTAACAGACTTGAGATACCTTTCATTCTGGGTTATGTTGCACTCAGTAATCGCAGGGGAGATCAATCAATGGACAATCAGCAACCCGTTATCGCCGCCATTGAGGATGAACCGGACATTCAAGAGTTGATCCGTGTTCACCTCGAGAAAGCGGGATTCACGGTGAAGAGTTTTTCAGCCGCCTTACCGTTCTTTCATTACTTGCAGGAGGAACGCCCCGACCTGGTTCTGCTGGACTTGATGTTGCCGGATATCAGCGGCATTGAGATCTGCAAGAAAATCAAATCCAACCGGCGCTGGGAAGATATCCCCATTCTGATGCTAACCGCAAAAAGCGAAGAAGACGATATCGTGAGGGGTTTGGACCTGGGCGCAGACGACTACATGGTCAAGCCTTTCTCCACCAAGGAACTCACGGCCCGAGTCCGCTCGGTGCTGCGCCGCAGCCTCAGCGAAACCGGCGGCAGCGCTTCACGCATCACCGTGAATGATCGCTTCTCGATCGACCTGAACCGCCATGAAGTGATTGCCGGCAAAGACAGGATCCAGTTAACCCGAACAGAGTTCATTATCCTCAGTGTCCTGGCTGAGCGCCCCGGCTGGGTGTTCAGCCGCGAAAAGCTGTTGTCCCGCCTCTGGGGTGACGAAAAGTTTGTTATCGACCGCACCATTGACGTGCATATCAAGAACATGCGCGACAAACTGGGCAAATACGGCGACATGATCCAGAACGTGCGTGGAGTCGGCTACAAGATCGAGCCATGAAAAAAACCATCTTTTTAAAGACGTTCCGGACCGGTACACTCATATTGATCAGCGCCGTAGCCCTGATCACCGTTTTTACCTTTGCCAGTTTGAAACGCTGGCACAAGAACGATCTCCAGAATCATCTGCAACGACTGGGCCTTTCCCTGCAGCCCACGGTGATTGAAAAACTGGCAAAAGAACCGGGCGTCCTGGACGCCTGGGCCAAACAGATGGGCAAATCCATAAACGCGCGAATCAGTGTGATCCTTCCCGGCGGCAGTGTACTGGCGGATTCCAAGGCCATGCCGGATAACATGGACAATCATCTCGACCGGCCGGAAATATCCGAGGCCATGGCCGGCGATGCTTCGAGCCGGCAACGTTTCAGCCGCACCATCATGGCGGATACGCTCTATATCGCCCTGCCGCTGCAGTTAGAATCGGAAATCGCGGGAGTGTTGCGAATCAGTATGACCATGGAATCCATCCGCAACCTTCGACATGAACTCGAGGTGCGCGTTACCGCCATCCTGCTTTCACTTTTCCCCTTATCCCTGTTGCTGACCTATATCCATTCCCGGCGGATCTCACGCCCGATCCAGAGCCTTGCCCAAGCCGCCCGCATAGTAGCCGAGGGCGACTTTACACCCCGGGTTTACGTTTCTGACGGGGGCGAACTGGGTGAGCTGGCCACCAGTTTCAACCGCATGGTCGGCCGTCAATCCGATATGATTAATGAGATGGCCCAACAACGGAAACAATTGGAGACCATATTCGCCGCCATGCGCGAAGCTTTGGCCGTGATCACCCATGACGGCACCGTGCTCATGTCCAACCTGAGTTTCAACAAACTGGTCGACGATGAATCCCCCACCGGCAAGAAGTACTGGGAAGTACTGCGCAGCAGTGAATTTTACCAAACCATTCAATCCCTGATTGCCGCCCCGCGCAATCACTCCCGGGAAATGGAATCGGCGGACCGCAATTACCTGGTCAACTTCACCCTGCTTCCCGGTACAGGTGATTTCGTTGTCACTTTCCTGGACATCACCGAACGCCGCCGACTGGAGACCATGAAACGTGACTTTGTGGGCAATGTTTCGCATGAACTGAAAACCCCCCTGACCTCCATCAAGGGTTTTCTCGAAGTCCTGGAAGCCGAGGTCCGCGGGTCGGAAGGTCTGCGCTACCTGGAAATCATCCGCCGCAACGCCGATCGCATGATCCATATCATCCAGGACCTGCTTCTCCTCTCCCGCATGGAAGACAAGAGCTTCAGCCTGAATACCCGGGAAGTCTCTCTTTCGCAATTGGTGCGAGATACCGCACGCATGTTTGAAACCGCCGTTCACCGGAAAGGCCTGAAGCTGACGCTTGACCTTTGCGATAAGATGTCCCCGATCAACGGTGATTCCTCCCGCCTGGAAGACATGCTGGTCAACCTGCTTGACAACGCGGTCAAGTACACGGAGAGCGGCGGCATAACCGTTCGCTTAAAGGCGGAAGCTTCTCATGTGGTTTTGGAAGTCAGCGACACGGGAATCGGCATTCCCGCTGACCTTCAGGAACGGGTTTTTGAACGCTTTTTCGTGGCGGATGCGTCCCGCTCCAAGGAAAACGGCGGCACCGGATTGGGGCTTTCCATTGTCAAGCATATCGTGATGCTGCACGAGGGCGAAATCAGCATAAACAGCACCCCCCACCACGGCACCACCTTCACCGTGCGCCTGCCCCTGGCACCGTCCTCCTGACGCTCAATACCCCGCCATCTTTTCGGCGACTCAGCCATTTTGTTTTTGAAGTTTAACCCTAAATTAACCCTGATTTCATTGGACCTTCATCTCCCGGGATTACGATCCATTCAAATCCATTTTTCAGGAGGAATCATGTTAAAAAAAGTGACCCTGTTTTGTATTGCGCTTTGTTCGCTGGCTTCATTCAGCGTCATGGGGCATGCCGACGACATCAAGGGATACATACTCCCCGAATATTACATTACCGGCAGCAACCACAACGACGCCATCGACGGCCAACACGGTTTCTGGCTGCGCCGCATCTATTTCGGTTACAACACCGACCTGGGCAACGGCTGGTCGGCCCGTGTGCGCTTTGAGATGAATTCGCCCGCCTTTAAAGAGGGCACCATGGATCCGTACATCAAAAACGCCCATCTGGCCGGGAAGCTGGGAGGCGACCTGCAGCTGATCATGGGCATCATTGAGCCCCCCAGCTTTGATCGCATCGAAAAGTTCTGGGGCTACCGCTACATCGAGAAGACCGCCCAAGACTTTTTCAAATTCGCCTCCTCACGGGATTTCGGTGTGGCCCTGACGGGCAATACCAAGAGCGGCCTGGTCTACACCGTTATGTACGGCAACTACGGCTCCAACAAAGGCGAGGACAACAAGGGCAAGGCTGTGTACGGCCGTATCGGCTATGACTCCAAATCCCTGTTCCTGGACCTGAACGGCTACTATGCGGCCGACAACGGCAAGGACTACACCAACCTGACCCTCTTCGGCGGCCTGAAGGGCGACTGGGGCCGCTTCGGCGTGGGCTACCACTACCTGGACATTGCTCCGGAAACCGGCGATAGCACCAACAACGGCATCATCTCCGCCTTCGCCGTGGTGAACATGAGCAAAAAGTCTGAATTGTTTGTGCGCTACGACCACCTGACCAACGAGAATTTCAAAAACCCCGGCGGCTACGTGCCCATCGAATGCGCCAACTCCAAGGCCCGCTTCGTTATCGCTGGCATGAACTTTAGAATCCATAAAATGATCCAGTTCTCACCCAACGTCAAGTACGTATTTTTTGGTGAGGGTGACAGCGGGATCAAGCACGACAGCGATTTTTATATCAACCTGACCGCCAAGATCGATTTCAAGACCAAGATATAAGCCGTAATTCAAATCCACTCCCGGAGGGGAGAACCCCTCCCCTCCGGGATCCCGCCGTAATGATTACCCGACCCGCGTTGATCTTAAATCATTCGCCCAAAAAAATTTTATTTTTTCGATAGTTTTTTATCGTTTTTTGTTGCAAAGTGTACCTCATTGGGTTATAATCCATCTGATGATTGGAGAAGAGAACTTCTTGGCGCTGCACCAATCGCGAGCTGGCATCTGTACTTCGTGTTCTTTTACACCTAATAATCGAGAAATCTCTCTCAAATAACTCCCTCCCCCCCGGGTGCGGCAGGATCCCCCCCCTGCCGCACCCAACTTTTCGCTCCCCATGTTATCCGGCCTCTTTTTATGAATCTAATCTAGGGACTGGCATCCAAAGGCGTTTGGGAGTACAATGCCCCTATAGTTCAGATTCTGGAGAGACCCATGAACGAATCCATCGCCATTTTGTGGGACGTGGAGAACGTTACGCCCCACCACGATTCCATGTTTATCAACGGACTCATGGATTTTTCCAGTGAAAAAGGTCGTATCGCGGTGGCCATGGCTTACGGCGACTGGACACGCACCCACCTGAAAAAATCTTCCGAGATCCTGGCGGATCATTCTTTTGAAATGATTCACGTGCCCAAGTCAAAAAAAAACAGCGCCGACATCACTCTCATCACGCACGCCATTGAACTCATTTTTCAATATCCCCACATCCGTCATCTGGTTCTTGTCACCGGTGATGCCGATTTTCGCCCGCTTTTGCTCAGCCTGCGAAAACACGGAATCGAAACCATCATTATCTGCGATTCCAAAAGCGCCAGCGAAGACCTCTTAATGCTGGCCGATTCCTACAAAGATTACCGCGACCTGATTCCGGACACCCTGGACGAATCCGGGGGAGAAGAGTCCGAGACCACGCGTTTGTCCATGGAGGAAGCCGTTGCCTTGCTGAAGGAAGCGGCCCAGTTCATGGAAAAGAGCAAGAAACCCGCCCTGCTCGGTCCCCTCAAGGTCCGTGTCAAGTTGTTGAATCCGAATTTCGATGAACGGCGCCTGGGTTTCCGTTCCTGGAAGTCGTTTGTGCTCAAAGCCGTGGACCGGGATCCCCAACTGCACCTGGAAACAGCCGCCAATGAAATGGTGGTGCGCATCACCCCCGGAGAGAGTCCCAACGGTGACCCCCGCATCCGCCTCCCCTTCATCATATACAACCTGCTGGAAACCATTCACAAGAGCGAGGACAAGGACGACGCGGACTGGGTGGGCTACTCTATCGTGGCCCAGGAAATGAAAAACAACCGCATCGACATCCGCGAGTACGGTTTCTCAAAAATGCGCAAGTTGATGGAAGCAGCGGAAAAACGCGGCCTGCTGGAAACCCGCAGCGAAGACTGGAACTGGTACGTGCGCCTGACACCCGAAGGACAACGCTACTTTTCCTCTTCTTCTCCAGCCACTCACCGCCGCACCCGTCGATAAAACCATTTTTGCCGGGACCTATCCTGAGATATCCGCTTCGGATTTAGTATGCTATTAATTGGAAACCATTCTCCTGAAGGAGGCCTGCGTGAGCAGAATTGCGTCCCTGACTGCGTTAACCGTTATGTTGGTTCTGGCCGGCTGCAAAGCCGTGGAGCGCTCCTTTCCCCCACCCGTTAACGACGACCCGGACGATTCTGAGAGCGCCGCCATTGTTGTTGACCACCGACATACTGATATTAGCCGGATTCCTGCGCAGTGGATCCAAGCCGTACGGGGAACCGTGCGCGTGCACTACGCACACACGTCCCACGGTTCCCAGATCACTGTTGGCCTAGAACTCCTCGATGCTGCATTTCCCGAACTGGCCTTCTTTCCGGATTATTGCCGGGTACCCGAGGATAACCGCTATCTGCGCTTGATGGACGGTCAGATGGGGGACTGGTGCGAAACCTACGTAACGCCGGAATTATACTGGCAGGGAGACGACGGCCTGAACCTTACGCGCCGCGTGCTGGACCGTTTTGCCGTTGAAGTATCCGGCTGGGCCTGGTGCAGCCAGTTGGATTATTTTACCACTGAAGAAACCCGCCAATATCTGAATGCCATTTCCCAACTGGAAAGCGAGTATCCCCATGTGACTTTTGTCTACATGACCGGCAACGCCCAGTCTACGGAACGGAACCGTTTCGACCGCAACGAACAGATTCGCGATTTCTGTCGAGAAAATGACAAGGTCTTGTTTGATTTTGCGGACCTGGACTGTTGGTACAACGGTGAACAGCATATTGAAAACGGCGTGCCCTGTGAACACCCCCGCTATCATGGTGATGAAGCGGGTCACACCATTTTGGAGAGTTGCCGTCTCAAGGCCAGGGCATTCTGGTGGCTCCTGGCCCGGCTGGCCGGATGGGACGGCGAAGCCGCTTAATCCGCGATCCTGGCAGATCCATTTCACCCGTGATTATTCCGGACGGCACAGCCGGGTGCACCCGAATCCCGAGGTCCTGTCAGTCCTGTTCGCGTTTCGCTCTGCGCTTCTTTTTCTCTTCAAGGACCACGCCGATCAATATCATTAACACGCCCAACACAAACACGATATTTGAGGCAATATCCAGCGAAGTCGCCTCCTGCGGAGGCAACCCGATTGCCCGCACCAGGAAACCCGCAACAACCAACACAATGCCCGCGTAGAGAAAATTCATTTTTTTCATAACCGTTCACCCTCCCGATTTTTTACCTGCAACTGAAAGACCTGCCTTTTGCCTTAAACGATTATGAAACCGCCGCAAAAAAAGGTCAACCCGGAAATTTTATTATTCTCAATTGCCTGCGCACAAAAGAGGTTTGCAACTGTTAACTTGCCGTAAGGGCGTGGTTTTGGTATAATACGGGTGGAAAAAATGGTTCCGTGCCAAGGGGCTACGGCCCTACTCGCAGACAAACCGTGAAAAAAAGCGACATCATCCAATACTACGACGAAACGGGCCCAACCACGGCCGATGAATGGTATGCCAATCCCGTTCTTTTGCCGGTTATTCGCGACTTTATCGCCCGCATGGGGTCAACCCCGCGGGTCCTGGATCTGGGTTGCGGCACAGGACATGAATCACGGCGCCTGGTCCTGGAAGGTGCACAAGTAACCGGGATCGACATCAGCCCCGCATCCGTTGCCGTGGCCCGGGAACGCGTCCCGAAAGCCGACTTCCACGTCATGGATTTTCTGAATCTGGATGCGAACTTTGGGCCTTTTGACGGAATATTCGCCAGTGGCTCTCTGATCCATCTCTCGCCTGAATCCCTGCCTTTGGCCGGGGAAATAATCCGTAGCCTGCTGGTTCCAGGTGGTTATTTCCTGGCCATCATGCAGGAAGGATTATCGCCACGAACCCATTTTCCCAAGG
The DNA here is from genome assembly GCA_011049425.1 of Candidatus Aminicenantes bacterium. Taxonomy (NCBI): domain Bacteria; phylum Candidatus Aminicenantota; species Candidatus Aminicenantota bacterium. The sequence continues at coordinate 2,141 of DSBM01000117.1, read as the reverse complement.
TAGGTAACGACCGAATCCGGCGCACGGTCTACCGCATCACCGAGGCCGCCGCCCGTGAGCTCTTCACCAAAGCCGGGTTTGCATGGGACACGCGCCTTTGTCTGGACGCCAGCCTCAGCCGGGACCATTGGGCGGGCTTCCTTTTTCACCTACCCGCAGAATAAATACCCGTCTAAGGCGCAACCGCAGAAGTCACCCGTCCGGACACCTGCCAAATTTTTTCATTTAAAAGTTGGAGAGAGCCTCCCGCCATTTTGGTACTTGCAAACGGTAGAACGTAGAAGGTAGAAAAAAAGTAGGCTTCTTACTTTCGACTTTCAGCTTTAGACTTTCGACAGGCTCCTGTCTCCTGTCAGCTTCTTTTCAACACTTCATCTTTCCCCTTGAAATCCATTTTCGCCTTCCGCTAGAATAGGGACTGAGCAAGGAGTGTCTCATGGAAGCGCAAACCACCCAAATTCTGACCGTAATGATTGCCTACCTGAGCTTATTGATCCTCTGGGGGCTTTACCAGGGACGCAAGGTCAAAACCGGGTCCGATTACGCCATTGCCGGTCGCAACCTGCCCGGTTGGGCGGGCGCGCTATCGGAGCGGGCCACCGGCGAATCTTCCTGGGCCCTGCTGGGGCTTCCCGGTGCAGCCTATGCCACGGGCCTGACTGAAATCTGGACGGCCATTGGTTGCGTGGCGGGAATCATTACCGCCTGGGTCGCCATTGCCTGGCGCCTGCGAGATGAAGCAGAGAAATACGATGTAAACACTTTCACCGAGTACATCGCCAAAAAGCACAGGGAAGTAGGCAAAAAAATCCGCATGGTGGGCAGCACTACCATTGTCTTTTTCTTTTTCTTTTACGTAGGCGCGCAATTTCTCGGGGGCGGAAAAACGCTACACACCATGTTCGGTATCGACCCCCGGCTGGGAATGCTCGTCACCGCGTTGATCATCGTGCCCTACACGATTTACGGCGGCTTCCGCAGTGTTGTTTATACGGACGTAATACAGGCCGTAGTCATGATCACGGCCCTGGTGGTGGGACCCATTGTCGGTGTCATTTACATCGCCAACCACCCCGGATTGTTCGCAAATTCCATTGGCGGCGCCCTGTCCGCGGCCGGCCCATCTTTCAATTCCCTGACCGGCGCCGCATCGGGATTCGGCGCCGGCATTGTGATTGCCGCCGGATTTTCATGGTTCTTCGGCTACCTGGGTGGTCAACCGCAATTGAGCATGCGATTTATGGCCATCCGCTCCGCGCATCAGGCCAGGCAGGCCCGCAACATCGGCATCGCCTGGACCATTGTGGCCTACATCGGCGCCCTTTGCCTGGGATGGATCGGACTCGCCATATTCGGTCCCGGTGGCCTGAAAGACCAGGAATACGTGATGCCCGCGGTGATTCTTGAGCTGTTCCCCCCGACCATCGCGGCCGTCCTGATTACCGGAGCCATTGCCGCCATGATCTCCACGGCTGACTCCCTCTTGATCCTGTCGGCCACGGAGTTATCGGAAAACCTGATCAAACCCGCCCGCAAGCAAATGGGAAGTAAAGTGGACGGTTTGCTATACTCGCGGGTCATCACCGCCCTGCTGGCCATTGTGGCGTTGATACTGGCCTATTTCTCGCCATCCAAACTGATTTTTACCCTGGTCAGTTACGTTTGGGCCGGAATCGGCGGCACCTTTTCCGTGGTGATTCTGCTGTCCCTGTTCTGGAAACGCTTCCACGGCCGGGCCGCCCTGATTACCATTGTCGTGGGCATGGTTTTTACCATATTCTGGATCAGCAGCGGGCTGGACAAAGAGATCACCTCACGCCTGCTTACCTTCCTGGTTGCCGGTTCCACCGCCCTGGTCACAACCTGGTTCGTGCCTCCACGAAAGAAAATGGACTGACATGCCTGTATGAGAGTTGGAAAGTTGGAGAGATCGGGAGTTGGAGAGTTGGAAAGAGACTGTCAGTGTTCGCCCAGCGCCAATAGCCACTAGCCGATTTTTTACTTTCGACTTTTAACTTTGGTTCTCTTCCATTTTGTGTGGGTTTGCACGTCACTCTGGTTTAAAAAGGGAAAGGCTTTTGAAGAGTACCCTTTCGGGCATAAATCACCGCTCACCACTTCGGTCCAGACCCATTGCGGTC